>JADFXK010000134.1 GCA_015233625.1 Deltaproteobacteria bacterium
TGCCGACTACTTTCAAAGCCCACATTCCCGGTTTTGGTGGAAGCCATCCGTTGTCACTTCCAGGGGCTACCACCTGACACTTCTTGGATAATAAGCAAGTGAAATGAGCCACCCTGTGATCGCTTACTCTTTTATAATGGGTAAAAAGAAGGCAAACGGACTGCCACATTCCGCCGAATGACCCCTGGGCCAATTACAAAGCACTTTCTTAATCATCCAGGTGTCTCCTGTGCGTAGGTAAACCCTGGCTCCATGATTCAATTCCACCGCGCCGGAATCTCGACTAGCATAGTCGGATTGTCCATTTGCCTTATAAAGTCTGTTTATTAATTCCATCATTGACGTGGAGCCACTTCGTCCTGGGCTTACAACTAAAACCTTTAGATTCTCTTTTGGTTGATAGGGCACGGAAACCATTGCGTTTCTCCTATTGTTCAAAATTTCCGTCGAATAACAACTGGCTTGCAGGAACAGTCATATTAGAGGCATCGTTTTCAGCCTGAACCTTCTTATACCGGTTGTTCTAAGATTTCTTGTCCTTCCTTTTTACCGCTTTTTCACTATTTCAAGTGGGTAAAACAAAATTGAGCCTTCCTGCGACTATTCCAATATTTTTTTCTCAAAGGCCATAGCGGGCATTTTCCCCGCTGACGAGGTCAATCCAATAATGTAAGATGGCCGTATGACAGGTCTCCGCCAACCCATAAATTTCGGCCGGGACGTAGAAGTTGAACATCCCGAGATATCTCAAAGGATTATCCGGTTTCATGGCCGATAGAGTCACCACTCGCCCCTGAAGTTTGATTGCCTCCAGACAGGCTTTCAGGATGTTGGGCGATTGACCCGAACTGCTAATGGCCACGACCATATCATCTTTTGATATGCGCCGACGAAGTGGTTCCGCAAACACTTCTTCATAACCCAAATCATTAGCAATGGCCGTTATTAAAGATAGATCGGAAAATACTTCCGTTCTGACGTGCGCGTTTTTGGCTAAATCGGCTGAAACATGGCTGGCCATGGAGGCGCTGGCCCCGTTGCCCATCAAGAAGACGGTCTGCCTGGCGTCACGAATTTGTAGCGTTAAATTTTTCCACATCTCCAAAGCAATATCCACTTCCAGCTCATTGCCTTTGTTATCACAAACTGATAACCAGTCCAAAGCTGAGTTGATTCTTCCGATATGGGCTATCCACCCACTAATTTGCCGCTCAGGTATCATTATGTAACCCGCCTCGGTTACTCGAACCGGCTAAAGCCGTCCACAGTTGTGGGATTGTCTGTTGATGACGTCCCTTGACATAAAAGCTCTGACCGCCATCAGCTACTGTCCGAACCAGCATTGTCTTCCACGGTCGAAAATAGTAGAGGGGATTGTCGCTGGCTGGTTCTTGGTGATAATTGGTCGGTAAATCGACCAGATCGCAAACAAGGGTAGTAAACCTGGAGATAGTCCGGCGGCTCTGCCGGGCGAGGTTTCTAACCATAGAAAGCGCTTTGAGGAAGACTTCCGGGGCCATGACCGAACTCCCGAAGTTCATAACGACACCTCCTTCAATGGAGTTCAGCACCTGGGCAAACCTGAGGAAGTCTCTATAACTTGTGGCTCCGTAGGCCGCACCGTCGCAATTGGGAAGCTGGTGAACAATATCATAACCAATACCCACATGCACGGTAATAGGGATGCCCAATCGATACCCTGCAGCTAAGACACTGAGGTCACGGAAGGGAAATTGTTCTTCCTCGATTACTCGGCCGATCGCTTCGCCCAATCCTAATGAATCTCGAGCCGCCGCTGAGACGATGTCATTGATTCTGCCGGTCTCTTGCCAGAGCCCAAAATATCCTTCCTTGATGTAATGAGCCACACTCTCTGTCGTCGCTCCAACCAGGGCGAACTCAAAATCATGAATCACTCCGGCCCCGTTCATGGCCAGGCAACTTAAGTACCCCTGCTCCATCAGGTCGATTAAGTAGCGCTGAACTCCGGATCTGACGACATGCCCCCCCATCATAAAGACGACTGCCGCCTTATCTCTTCCTGCATTAATGATGGAGTCGGCAACATCCTGGATACTCCGGTGTACATTCACGGCCGTGCTAAGCGGCAATACATCCGCCGTGGTCAGATCACTTTGACGAGCAGTCAAAGAGGCCACCTTTAGACTAGTGCGATCAAATTCCAGGGCTGAAGCCATATCTGACGACCAAATCATTTTAGAAGTGAAGTAATGTATTTTTTGACGCTCAGTTTATCCGTGGCCTTCTTGTTTCCCAATCCCTCCACGGCCAGCGACCCGACTACATTTCCAATAAACCCGATCACCTCCGCAGGTACCGATTGAACCGCCGCCAGTGAAGTTACGGCAAAAAAGGCGTCACCGGCCCCGACTCGATCTACGATGTTTTGGGCAAACGCGGGTACCTGGAGAAAGTGACCTTTGTCATTACAAAGCGAACAACCGCTGCGGCCCCGGGTAACCACCAATTGCGAGCAGCCCAATTGCTTAACCAATTCATTCATTAAAATCCGTACATCCTCTCTCAAAGAGCGTCTTTCCAGCCGCAGTTCATGCTCAGCTAAACAAGCATAATCGGCTTTGGGATAACGAGTCACGGTGTGAAATCCTCGATTGCCCGCGTTAGCCTGGGTGTTGACGGCCAAAAAGGGTGCTTGCGTCACCATGGTCTCTACCATCTGCTTGCTTATGACCCCGTGGCCATAGTCTGCGGCTATGACCAGATCATAGTCACGCAATTGGCCGGAAAGCCAGAGACAGGCCTCCTGATCGAGGTCCGGTGGCAAGCCGGAATCGTCCATAACATAGACCTCAAAAAGCTTATTGATAGAATAACCGTCGATAAAGCGTCTTTTTATGATGGTTGGAGCGTTGGGCTGGTAAAAAAAGTGGGGGGAAACATTGGGGTGAAGCTGGGACCTGATGAATTCTTCAAAACCGGATACTTCACCCAACATCGTCACCAGGGTAACTTCCTTAACGAAATTGGCTACATGATTGGCCACGGCTAAAACTCCACCGGCAAACATATCACTCGATAGATGTTTCGCAGCCAAAGTCGGATCTTTCGAAGATTTTCCTATCACTTCACAAAAATGATAATCATCTAAAATGGTATCACCCACGACCAAGGCGCGCAGGGGACTCATTGAATCAATAACCTGCATAATATTTTCCGGTTGATAGCGCCTCCGAAATAGCTCTAGGTATTCATCTATCTCCTTAGGCAAATTGGATAAGTAACGGTTGATCAGGTTAGTAGAACTGAAAACGATGCCATCTGTAAAAGATAGAGCGGCCCCAATTTCCTGGACCACCTGGGCCTCGCGATCAATTCTTCCGGTCATATCAGAGCCGATATCCTTGAATTCCGCGCCTTTTACATAGACATCGGGACGCAGTAATCTCAAGGTCTCCTCGGCTGTCGGCCATTCGTTGACGGCCACATAATCCACGCAGCTCAAAGAAGCCACGGCCTCAGAACGCATGGCATCACTAAAGGCCGGACGGTGAGGGCCCTTATCCACAAAGCGATCGGAGGTAATGGTCACAACCAAAACGTCACCCATCTGACGGGCTTGTTCAAGGTAGCGGATGTGGCCGATATGGAGCAGATCAAAAACGCCGTGGCAATGGACGATCTTCTTCTTTTGGGATCGGCATTCCTGCGTTATTATGGCTAATTCCTGAAGAGGTTTGATCTTATCTGTTCTGGGTAGCATGGCGTCTCACGCTCAAAAAGAGTGATCGGGAAGGTGGAAAAGCCACTTTGGCGTTTATTTACTTATCGACGGCAGCGGGTAAAGACTATAGCGTCTGATGCCGATTTCTCACAAAAAAAGGCTGCCAGGATGCAATGGTTTCGCCCAGGTGCCTAGCCTGACGAACCTGCCGAACTTTATCGCATTAAAATACTTACATTTCCGGCGGTCTAACCAGGTTAAGGGCCGGGTAGGAGATTTTTAGGCGTCGGTAAATGCTGTCCGCTAATTGGGTCGGAAAGGCCAGGTAAACAGAAGTATCTTCTGGTACCTGGTCAAGTTTGAGCACGGGGAGGCCAAGATGTGATTTGCCCTGCCTTAAAGGATCTTCGTCGACAAAAAAATTGACCTCCTCCCTAAGGGTTGCGGCCAACCACGTTCCGGCTATAGCCGTTCCAAAAATTCCAAAGCGGCCATTTCGAGCTGTGTTGGTTGCATGGTCGGCCACCCGGTTAAGCCAATCGAGGGACTTTTCGACAGACTGAACCAAACTAGACCAATTTGGATGCAGAATCACTTTGAGGACTTCTTCAACCGGAGTCGCAACCAGCCCTATTTCTTTAGGTATCCAGTGACTGGTGGTTGTTCTCGGCTCGAATCCAGCCTGTTTAACAGCGATATCTAAGGAGTCAAGACTAAAATGAGAACAGTGATCCCTAACCGTTAAATCAAAAGGATTTTCAATGAAATGGGCAGTCTGGATGAAGAGTATTCCACCAGGGTTCAAGAGACGTCGGATGGTTTTCATGACGCAGGTGGGATCAGAAAGGTGTTCTATGACATAGGTCATTGAAATAATGTCAAAGAGCGATTCGACCCGGTCAAGTGAGCCGGAGTGGAAACCCTCCGCCCCAGGAAGGTCGAGAATGTCTTTTCGGTGATTTTCGTTGGTTTCAAACCCGGAAAGGCGCCATTTGGGAAATAGCCGATTGAACGACTGGAGAAAGGCGCCGTTGCCACAGCCGACATCCAAGAGCCGTCCTTCTTCCGATAAACAAACAACCTCCCTAAGTTTCTCTATAATTTTCGCTGTTCGGGGTGAAGGGGAAGGCCCGTCGAACACCACCTGTTCCGCTCCACCACTTAAAGGATATAATTCATACCCCGAGTAAATATCCTTAACATCTGAATGCCAAAGCAAGTCGCGACGCTTTTGGAAGTGACCGCAAGAACGGCAGAGGACAAAGGAGCCAGCTCTTGGCCAAGGCCGGCAGTCAGACGTAACCCCAACCAGATCTGCAGGTGGTCCGATTTCTTCAAGCGCATCTTCAAAACATAAGAGGCAATTTCCATTACTCATCTTACACCTTCGGCCAAAGCTTTCAGAGAACTAAAAAACTGTTTCACCGTCGGGGTTGCATCCGGTGGCTGGATCCCCAGCTCCAGTGTAAGTCTGTCAGTATTCAGGCAAGTGTGGATCGGGAAAGGTTCTTCGATAAGCTTGGATTCTGCGGCTGACGTAGGCACGATCAGATTCTGGTCGGCGTTGAGTATTTGGGCCGCCAAAAACGCCGCCTCAGAGTAGGAGATATCCCGGTCGGCGGAGAGATGAAACACCCCGGCAGAACAACGCTTGACGATTTGGTAGAGTGTGGAAACGACAAAAGACAAAGGAATAGGCGCGATAAACATATTGGAAAAAGGAAAGATAGTTTCACCTTTCTTTAGATTCTGGTACCACTTGTCAAAGAGATCGTGATGTGGTCCTATTACCTTGGTTAAACGTAGAATAACTACTCGGTCAGGATAAGAACTGAGAAGTCTGTGCTCTACTTCCGCCTTTTGCTTTCCGTATTCAGTTATAGGTGAAACAGGCGTTTGGTGAGTCGGAAAAGGCACGTAGCCATCAAATACCTGATTTGTAGATAAATATACTATACGAGTCCCATCGTCTGCCAATATCCTGGCGATAGCGCTAACGGCGTCAACGTTTATCTTGGTCGATCCCCCGGAATCTACGCGGCAAGCGGCAATTTTAGTCACCCCGGCGCAAATTATGGCCACATCAAATGGGCCAGGTAAACGGAATTTGTCGTCAGTATCAGATAGATTAAGATATATCCGGCTGTTTGTTATAGTGCTGGCGCGCCTGGTTGTGGTGATGACGGATTCACCTTTCTTTTGGAGGTACGACACCAGAGCAGCCCCTATGGTACTATCTCCGCCAATAACCAGAATTCGCGCCATGGTTTCAACTCCCCAATATAATATATTAAAACATTACCTTCATATTCTGCGAAAAAGTGCTTTCTATTCCACTTTTTTGCCCACACAGAGGGCGAAGAGATAATGGGCCATAGGATAAAATCCGGTATGTACGACTTCATCATTCATAGAGAAAATAAACACGTTGTGAAAGTATTTCTGCATTAGTTGTTTTAGTTCCACATAGCCCTTACAATTTACATGTCCCTCGCGACTGGGGGGAGAGGCATAAGCCTGGGATTGAAGGCTGGGTGTCCCGATAATCAAAACCCCGTGTGGAACCAAGGAAGCAGCGATATTGGCGACAAAAATATTCTCTTGTTCTTTATGAATATGTTCAATTACGTCCACCGCGTAGGCCGCATCAAACTCTCCCGTTACCGGCCCCTTCAAGATGTCGTGGACCTTACACTCAAATCGTCTTTTGTCATCCATTCGGGAATTGACATCCCTAACGAATATCGGATCAAAGTCTACGGCGCAAACATGCCCGACCTCTTCAAGCACAATTCTAGTACCAAAAGCATCTCCACAGCCCACCTCCAGAACATTCTTGAGGCCGCTAATCATCTTAGAGATAAATTTGTACCTGGACAGGTAAAAAACCAACCGCTTTGGATCGTCTCGCCAGCCCAGATTAGTCATCAGGCCAAGGGTAGACAGACCGCTTTCTTCACAACAATCTAAACAAATCTGGTATTGTGGTTCTTTAGTTTTTTCCGACATATGGCGTCTATTCTCACTCTACATAGAAAGATATGCCCAAGAGTACCCTGGAACTGCTAAGCCACAAGTACGGGCAACAAGTTGTTTTACCTTGACCGGCCTGCAAAATGAGTCTGAACCATATCTTTTTGAATCCTTTACGAGGGCCGGATTGAAGCGGTTAATAGGGTTCTACTATCAGTGTTCCTCTCGCCGATAACGAGGGGCAAAACTTGTCCATCCAAAAATCACAGCCAAAGGCGGACCGGATAATAGTGCCCGGCAGAGGCCCGGCGAGGAGTTGGGCAGTGGAAACCACCGGCACTGGTTGAGGTATCGGAACATAGCGGCCAATTTTTCCAGGATCGTCATCGATCAGGAATTCCACCTGCCGGCCAAGACCGGTAAATAAAAGATAGTTGGATTGAGGATGGGAGGCACCAAAGCAACCGATTGGTCTAGGCCAGGTCTTGGCATCCTGGATAATCCGCCAGGTCAATTCCGTCCACCGCGTTTTAAATGACCGGCAGGCCGAAACATCTTGAGAGGCAATTTCAGATGTTGAAAGTGTCGCCTGGTCTACCGAAGAGGGCTGAGCCCAAACCAAGAGATTGGTGCCGCCCCGATGGGGTTTGATGGTACTCCAAAAGATGTGCCAGCCAGCCCGGATAAGCAACCGGTTGGCGTTATCCGCGGTGAAATGAAACAAATGTTCATCCCACAACTCATGACCCAATAATCCGTGAATAATACCTTCGGCATCGGGAATCTCCAGAAAAAACGATCCGTTTTCCTTAAGCATGGAACGAATGGCCACCAGAAAACAGAACGGATCCGGTACATGCTCCAAGACATGGCGACAGAAAATCACTTCAGCCAATCCATACTGCCGGCTAATCCGGGATGCCTGATCGAGATCAAGATGAACATTTTCCACCAAATGCCCCGCCTGACGGCAAGGCTCAATGAAGGCCATGGCAGGCTCAACATTCAATCGGTTGGTGTATCCCGCCGAAGCCACCAAGTCCAGGAACGCCCCGTCGTTGCCACCTACGTCTATTATGAGGCTGCCGCGGGTCAGGCAAAGGGCCGTAAGATCCCTGATGATCTCATTAATGTAAACCGGAGTTTGGGCCCCGGTGGCGCGCTTCACTTCGGAATAGTCGGATGGGGCCTGGGAACTGGTGCGGCGCCGGATCATGGCGCATTTAGGACAAAACTCGAGAGAATGATCTACCTTTGGAAATGACGTCTCGGGCTGAGACAATAAAGAATTCGACCGCGGGATAAGACCGAAGTCAACTAATTCTTCAAAAATTGGGTTGCCGCAAACAAGGCAAAGAGCGCTTGTTATCATTATGATATAATCCAGAATAAATATAGACACTGGGGCCATTAAGTTTAACTAGAAGATGATTCAATAAAATTAACTGCCAGGGGCTTACTGGATTATTTTAACATGAACGGGCAGATTTCTCAGAACGAGTCAAACACGCCTATTTCAATATGCAGCAAACTTAAATTGAAGTTCTCCTAATTGTCAAGACAAATCCTTGGCGTTGTTGTCGCCGACGTATATCGGGCTCAAGAACAGACGGTATATGATAACTAAGTGCCAGGATTATGATTGAGCGTCAATAATAAACTAATCAACATGTAGATAAAACGATATGCTGGATGATTTATTGTCTATATTATTAATTTGTTATCGCAAAGACTGGGAATTTATCTATCAATCAGTACCCACCAAAAAATCTGATGCCCACCTTCACAAAGGCAGACATCTTGTTGGTAATTGTTTGTTTTCACTTTCACTCTCCGATAATTTCGTCCAGCGATCTTGACTTCTTGACATTTTTTCCAAGATAAGACCTGGAATAGGTTAGATATAGATGCTTCATGGCCCTGGACATGCCAACGAAAGCAACTCTCCTTTCTTCTTCTAATTCTCCGTTTTTATTTGGCAAAACTCCTTCAATAAATCCAATCACGAAAGTCGAAAACTTTCAGATCATTAAAGCATAAACCATGCCAGGGAAAACCTAACTTACATTCCGCAGCAATTAAATTGAGATTGGGCTAATTTTACCTACGATTTTAGTGAACTTCCTTAGGTCCATCGTGTACCCTGTGCTTGGCAGTCCGTTATAACTACACCAAACACAGGAGAGACGGCATGTTCCCGGTCGAAGAGATCGACGTCAGCCCAGTCTATCACCTTCCCATCGTCAAAGCCTTTGCTGAGCGCATTGACCTGGTGAAGACCATCAACCTTTTGGTTCCGAGCAATATGAAGGTTGATCCCGGGACCATCGTCCTGGCCATGGTCCTCGATACCCTTTCGGGCCGGCATCCTCTCTATCACATCAACCATTTTTATGATGGGAAAGACATTGAATTGTTACTTGGCCAACCACTCGATTGTGGGCAGTTGAACGACGACAACTGCGGCCGGGTTCTTGAGCTTCTTTTTGGGACAGGCACGATGAGTATATTTTCAGCCATCATCATGAATGTCCTCCGGAATTTTAAGGTGCCCGCCCATCATGCCCACTGTGATACCACCTCACTAAAGGTCTATGGAGAATATGAACCGTCTGATCCGGATCGCCCCGTTAACCTCAAAATCGTCAAAGGATATAGTAAAGACCATCGGCCTGACCTGAACCAGATAGTCCTCTCTCTGCTTTGTATCGGGGGGAATGTCCCGATTCTCGCCAAGGTAGAAGACGGCAATGCCTCAGACAAGAAGATCAATAATGCCCTGCTCACAGACATCTCCCAGCATCTGGCCAAGATGGGTATAACCCCGGCTGCTACCATCCATATTTCGGATAGTGCTCTTGTCTCTGAAGAAAACTTACGGAAGGCTGGAAATACAACACTGTTTATCAGCCGTTTCCCCGCCACCTACCGT
>JADFXK010000135.1:0-8388 GCA_015233625.1 Deltaproteobacteria bacterium
CCAGCACGAAGCCATTCTGGATGCCGTTTGCCGGCATGATCCCCAGGCGGCTTTCGAGGCCATGCACCGCCACATCACCTTTGTCATCGATTTCTTTACCCGCCGCACCGCCGCAGAAAAATAGACAGGCCGCCTCGGCTAACCCGTTGGTCATCCAAAATTCACGCCATGCCCGGCCCACCAAAAAAAAACCCCCGGACCATCAGACCCGGGGGCGTCGAATTTATTCTAAATCATCCGCCAAAGGTAGCTCTTTGACCAACTTTAGAGATCTCTTTTTCTTCAGTCCACTCCATCAGGCCGGTTTCGGTATCCGTCAAGTTGAGGGTAAATTTGTAATAAACGGTCTTTGCCTGGCCGGTATCGGTTTTTATGGCATTCAGTTCGCCATACAGGTGGTATTTGGCCAGTTTGACCTTACCCAGGTCCGGCCCGCTCTTGGCGTCGTACCGGCCGGTTTGGCCCTTATCCTGCTCCCGGAGCATTTCTTCTTCAGCCGCTTGTTCACTAATATCATGAACAAAATTCAGCTTCCCGGATTTTAGCAATTGGGTCCGGATAGAGTCGGTAATGGCTTTAGTATCAATATGCTCATCCGTTTTGTTCCGGACCAGGCTGACTCGAATAATCGGTTTTTTCATGTTTTGTTGGTAGTATCTGTCGAATATTCCGGAAGTCAGCAATGAGTCGATCATCTTCCCGGCGATCATGTGCAGGTCTTGTTGATTAAACGTTAATGAAGGCTGGCCGGCCCCGGCGCCTGGATCGACATAAGCTGTTTGCATCCCGGTGGCGCATCCTGATAAAAACAGAGCACTAATTAACAGACAAATCCATTGCTTCATCATTTTACCTCCTTATTCATCGCAAAAGCCGTGTTATATACGTCGCAACGTTGATCATAGGCCCGAACATTAACAATATTAACTTTATCCGGCTGAATCACCACTTTTTGAGAATATACGACGGCGCCGGTATTGTCAAGAAAACTCAAATCCAGGTCGGTGGCGGTGGTGGTCAGGGAGCTATAGTCGATCGTTTTCGGCAGCGACGTCCAGGCCCGCACATCCGCATTTTCCAGCAGTTCGTTCATCACCGATCCGGCGATCGCCCCGTAAAAGCCCAGTTTATCGGTAAGGATGTAGTCCTTTATGGATTGGACGATCAACCGGGAGACGCACTGGGCGTAGACAATGGGGAGCTTGTCGTTAAAGTCACGGTAGGCCAATAATTCTATGTTGGAGAGGGGTTGGGTATTTGATATGATATTTGTCCCGTTACTGATCTTAACCTGGGCGATGCGGGCCGGCTCACTTTTGTAAACGGGCAGGGATATCTTGGCCATGGTCGCGCTGATGGGATTAGGCAGACGCAGGTCGAGCCTTTCCTTCATCGGGGCGTTGCCGATCTGCACGAAGATATGAACATTATTCGATTTGCCCGCCGGTCCTTTAGGAGGCACCGGAGCGACGGATTCGGCCGTGTCTTCTTCGGCTTCTTTCTTCTTTTTTGATCCTTTTTTCTTTTTTGATTTCTTTATATTGGGCTTGACTTCGTCTGATTTTGGTTGCTCTTCTGAGGCGGCCGCCGAGGCCATGAGGGTATCGGGCATCATGGTCTTGATATTCGGGTTGGCCTGCAGGACTCTGGTCATCCCGTCTTGGGAGTTCAGCTTCTGATAAGTCAGGTAAAGCTGTTTCGCCACATAATCATTCACGGGGGAGAGGTCGTAGGCCTTTTCTAAGTCGATCCGGATGTCGTCCGGAGCATCACTGTTCATGTCATAAACCAGGGCCGACAAAAGGTAGGTCATGGCGTTCTGGTAGCCATTGCGGATCCGTAGGATATCTCCTTTAATCGCGCTGGGGATGTCGGTTTGCTTATCGAATTCGGACTTGATTTTGGTCAGATCCAACGGGCTTTTTTTCTGCTTAGTCGCTTCATCTTCGGCGGTCTGGAGATTCTTTTTGGCTTCGGCTTCCTTCTTGTCCAGCTCCTCTTTGATTTTTTTCTGGACTTCGTCGGCGCGCCTGATTTCTACTCTGGCGTCTTCCTTCTGGCCCAACATTAAATAATTGAAGGCCATCAGCGTGTGGATGAAGACTTTCTCGTAATTGGACATGGTATACTCGCCGACACCGGCGGCGACGGTTGATTTAACCACCTCCCGACCGACCTGGGAGGCGCTGACGACGGCTTTTTCTTCTTCCTTAACATACCTGGTATAGGCCTTTTCCAAGACGTAATTACTCTTTTTGTATTCGCCCAGGTAATTGTATAACGCCCCCAGTTCCAATAAATGAATACTTTCGGCTCCCTCACTTATTTGGGGCATGGCTCCGGCCGAAACCGGTTTGGATTTATCGTAAACCTTTTCTTCAATCGGGGCAATCGTAGCCGCCCCGCCGCCCGTCTGGAGAAGTTGACGCGTTTCCGTCATGTCTTTATCATGGGTCCGGGCCGCTTGACTACAAGCCCCCAGACCGCCGACCATAAGAAGTATCAGAAACAGCTTCCACCAACCCTTAAGACCAGTCATAGAACCCTCCTGAATAAAGTTATACTCTGATGTCAACAGGTAATTGGTTGAACACGTCGGGGGATCGTCTTAATTTGTTCTTGACGAACGAGCACGGTCCCTGGGCAAGCTTGAAAAGTGCAATCCCGGCCGGTTAAAGTACATGCAGAAGCGGCCGGGTTTTTAGAATTTACAAATCCATTAATTGTTTGTTCGATTCTTTCACCTTTTCGACTTTTTCCTTTAACTCCGGGCTTTTAATCACTTCATTCAACTTTTCTTTAGTATTGCCGGCGGTTAATTGAATGGGGAGGCCTTCGTCTACGACTTGTTGCGTTATGGAACCTTCCTTTTTCACCGCAATCCGGACGATATCCCCGTGCTCTTCTTGAATGGCAAAGGCCTGGGCGCCATATTTACGATTAAAGGCGGTCAGCACGACGCCGTCTAAGATATCGGTGAAGCCTTCCCGGCTACCGCCGAATTCCACCTCAAAGACGGTTTCATAGTCCGACATGAATTCCCGAAAGACGACATTCAAGACCGACCGGATGCCCAGCAGCTCTTGCTTCATGCGCTTGGCCAGTTCTCGTTCCTTTATGCCGACGAAGGTCAGGAGGACTTCGTGGGTCGGCCGCATGACGTAGCTGCTGAAGAGGTCCCGGCTGAAGACATTGCCTACTTTCTTCCCCACGTCCATCATGGCCTGTTCCTCGTCGTTATACGCGGTGCCGCGGGGGGGGCGGAAATTCTCGGAAAAAATGACCTCAGAGGTATGATTGTCAACAGCCTCTAAAGCCCAGGCGGTCAAGAGGGTGGTATTGACGTTTACTCCGGCCACCCTGACGGTGGGCGACTTTTTTAACGTGATGGTCCCGATGAGGGAGATATCGCTGGGTTTTTTGATAAAGGCACTGACCACGGACTGAGGAGCCCCTTGATTAACGGCCTTTCTTATTCGTTCATCTCTGATCCGGATGGCTTCGGTTTCAGAGATGACCTTATACCCAAAGTTTTTTAGTCGATTCTTAATCTCGGTATTGCAAATATCACATTCCACTTTTTGGCGGTCGGTCCCTTCCGAGACGTAATTCATCCCCACGGAGAAGGTGGGATTGCCTTGTTCTTTAATCAGGGAGAGGCGCTCCACCTTAGACATGCCTTGCACCGCGTCTTTGATCGGGACGGTTAGGACATCGGCCTTAATCCAGACATGATAAAAACCATCCGGACTCACTCCGCCGTTGACGATCTTTGAAATGTTTTTGATGATCCCGTCTGATTTGGAAATGATCTGATCCTTAACCAGGGTGTAGTTTTCCACGATTGATTTCGAGGACACAAAGCAACCCACGGCCTTTTCCACGGCCTGGCTTTTGGCGTTGCGTAAGGCTTCGTCATAGGCCAGGGTTTTATCCTTATAAAAATTCGGATCTGATAATCCCTCCGCGGTAATCACGATAATGCTCTCTTTAACCGGAGCAGATTTGGCCTTGGAGGCGGTCCGGCCCGGCCCGGCCGGAAATATCAGCAGGGCTAAAACCAGCGCCGCCACCAGACCGAAATTACAGGTTATCCATAGATGTGGCTTTCGGCGTAGATTCATGGCTTCCCTTTGTCGTTGGTTGTGATGCCCCTTCTTCTCCAGACCGTAACCTTTCGCCCCGGTCGTCACTTGATCCGGTCGATTTCTTTTTTCCTGATTTACGTTTGGCGGTGCCGATGTTCTTTGGGGCATTTTCGCAATATTTTTGATAGAGTTCCGCCGCCAGGCCATCGACGTTTTTCTCCAGATAGGCCAAAACGGAATAGGCCGGATCAAGGCCGGCAAAACGCTCGCTGACGGAGGTGTTGGCCAGATAGGCGCCGTTTCCGGCGTTTAGCAGCCTTAAGTTTACGGTCAGGTAAACCGTTTTGGAGGCCGACCGAATAACCGTAATTTCTTTAGAACGAAAGTCGGAGGCGACCGTTAAGAGGAGCTGCGCCCCCAGACTGCTGCCGGCACTGATGGCGGCGGTGATGTCCCCGGATAGGATCAGGCGAAGTTTTTTGGCTTCGACCATTTGTTGCACCCTTTTGGGGTCGACCGGGCGAAAGCCCAGCCGGATAAAGCGATCATGCAGCATTTCTTCTAAAGAACGACAGACCTGGGCCTCGTCCAGATCCAGGGCCCGCCCCTTGGAGGCGGATCCGACCATAATGGCGATGGTCGGGCCGGTCTTGCCCTTGGGGCAAGAGCTGTCCATTTTGACCTGGTCCAGATTGACCGGGTCGGCTAAGGCCGGGCCGGCCAGGCATAAAAAGACCAGGGTAATTAACCAGGTTATCCATAGCATCTTGCGCATTTCGCTCATATTGTCATCCTCATTTCCCAGGGCGTGGCCTTGAGCTAACCTGGTTCGCCCCGTTGGGGCTTAAGTGAAATTAGCCCTATTAAAGAAATTGGTGCGATCTCGTGAGTCACGCGCTGCGGTCACTTGGGGGGAGCGGTTTGGGCCGGTGCAGCTTCGGCGTTTTCGGGAATCCCGAGAGAGCGGTATTCTGTTTTGGCCGGTTCATTGCTCATTAAATTGGTCGTTGCGGGGTTGCTGGGTTTCAAATCATCGACCGGCGATCCGCGGCCGATGACCTCAATGGGATTAGCTCCTTTATAAATAATTTTATTCCCCAAAAGATCTTTGACCAGAAGCAGATCCAACTGAAGCTTCACAAAGGCATTACCTGATACATCCCAGCCCCAGCCTCGATTTTTGGAATCAATATCGACATTGGGAATAAATGCTCCATAAACCGCGGCGCAGACTTTCGACCGATTGCTGTCTTTCGTGAGGACAAAATTATCTGCCTGGCTGTAGCTGGA
Organism: Deltaproteobacteria bacterium; assembly: GCA_015233625.1. Taxonomy (GTDB): domain Bacteria; phylum Desulfobacterota; class JADFXK01; order JADFXK01; family JADFXK01; genus JADFXK01. The sequence continues at coordinate 5,379 of JADFXK010000135.1, forward strand.
GATTTTTTCACCGACAATAGTGGAGGCCATTTCATCATAAGCATTAATTAGAGCGGCCCGCATGGCCATTAACGGCGGCCGGGACGCCTCCGACATCGTCCCCAGACCGTAACCCCAGACCCGGACGTTTTTAAATCGAATCTTCATCCCGACAATATTCTTCACATCCCCCAGGTCGATATATCCAATGCACAAGGCGACATCCTTATCCCGGTCATAAATCATTTTGTTTAACATGACGCCCTTTATGATCGCCGTTACTTTGGCCTCGATTTTGTAGTTCGGATCTTCGGTCAAGCCGAACTCGCCCTGGCTTTTGACCTTGTAACCGACAACCGCCTCCGTCAAATTCCGTTTCAAATCTTGTTTAGCCATTTTTTCCGACATCAACTGCCGGTTTCCGGCGACACAAGACCAGGTGATCATCATGGATATCACATAAATTAATCCGGATATGGTCAGAACTTTTTTCATAACCACAGCTCTCCTTAAGGTGCGGTGAGACCGCTCATGTCAGCTATATGGTCTTGGTTACCGGGTGATGGCCTGGCCACCACCGGTGAACGATTCGCTAATTGTTATTCGCCACGTATCGGCTTTACCGCCGTCAAAACGAATCTCCCCATAAGAATAGACCGGATCTAGTGATTGAGGTGCAAAGACGGCGTTGAGATTCTGTCCCGGACCGGTTTCTTTTGAAGTGGTCGCCGAAGCCGCTCCCGATGGGTTCTGGTTTGGTTGAATTTCCAATGACTCAATGTCGATATCATACTCGCCGGAACGATCCGGACGCGGTTTCACCCTGGCCGTAAATTTAACGGTTCCGTTTTGGGGGAGTTTGTTCTCCCGGCGTAATTTCTTTAACACCTGATTTTTGATTTGTTGTTTCTGTTCTTCCCATTTTTGCATGAGTTCGGCGTTCCCGGCCAGGGCGGCGGTACCGAGGCTGAAATGCCATAAAATGAAAAGGAGCAGCAACCCAATAAACCACCCGGTGTCAGAGGCCCCCAGGCTTCTCGCATGATTAGTCATCAGGTCTTCCTTCATTAAAAATCTTCCTCTTTAATCGCCTGACCTCCACCCTTAAATTGTTTCATCTCTTTGGGCCGAACGGATTTCCTTTTCGGTGTCTGGCCGCAGGCATTCTTAGCCCTTTTCAACCCGTCCAGGGCCATGGGATGGGTTGAGCTGAGTTGTAAGGTCCTCTCAAACATTTCAATGGCCTTGAGGCAGTTATTTTCGCTTAATAGAATTTCCCCCAATTCATAGTAAACTTCCGGTATCCGGCTCCCTAATATAGCTGCTGTTTCCAGTTCGGTTTTAGCGGCCGAAAAGTTGCTTTGCCGGTAAAGCAACATCCCCAGGGCCTCCCTGGCCTTAAGAAATTGGGAATTGATCAGAATGGCCCGCCGATACGCTTGTTCGGCGTCAAAGAGCATATTCCTTTTTTCATAGCACTGGCCGATGTAATAGAGGGCTTCGAGGTGACCTGGGTCGAGCTGGACCGCGGACTGAAATTCTCTGAGCGCGTCGTCATAGCTGCCGCCCAGGAAGTAATTCAGGCCCCGGTTGAAATAATCTCCGGCCGTAAGTTCAGGCGGCGGTGTCGGTGGAGGCACAACGACGGCTTGTTGCGTGGCGCAGGCGGTCAACAAAATTCCGACCAGGGCAAGAAAAAAGAGCTTTTTAACTTTCATGGCGCAACCCTCCCTTTTGGTTTCATTAATGTTAGTAGGTCATGTTCTTTTTCCCATTCATGATACTTCTTTTTGGCTGGGTAACAGGTATGTTTCGTTGTCTGAATAAACCTATTCTCATTTATTTTTTGATAGCCCCAAAACGGGCCATGGGTTACCAATGAAATAGTGACTACTTTTTTAGCAATTTAATACCGGGCTGTCAACATTATAATTAAGAATGAATATATAAAACCATCTATATATGTTATTTGTAATGAATTTTATTCTTACATAACTATTACCAAAACCAGTCTCCCTTTAAATACCCGTCCGGCCCACTTCAAAAATCCAGCCAAGTAGTTGAAAGTGAGGGATGTTAAGTTCATGCCGCGGCGACGGCCGACCGACTGACCATCCTGATACATTTCACATGGCCGACCACCCGGCCATCCACCTACCCGACCGCCATAAGCCTTCACCCCGTCCGGCTCCGGACCTCCTCTAATCTTACCTGCGTAAATTCACGAATCATGGTGGCCAAAATAGGGAAGATATGATACATTGAATCGTTACCTGAGGACGTCCCCGTTTCGTTTTTCTCTTTTTGCTTTTCACTCTGGAGTATGGCCACGAAGAGGTCAAGCATGAGTCCGGGTCCCGCCAGCACGAAATTGAGGCTGGGCATTGTGGGCGGCGGCAGCCGGTGCCGGATGCTGTTAGAAATGTTTGGGCAGAAGTTGTTTAAGAATTTTGAGGGAGTGATTGTGGCCGTGGCCGATCTGGAGCCCGATGCCCCGGGGATGGTCAAGGCCCGGGAAATGGGCTTGATCACCACCGGCTATAAGGACTTATTAGAACGCAAAGACATCGATATTATTTTGGAACTGACCGGGGCCCGGTGGGTCCAGGACGCCCTGGCCAGGCTCGTGCCGGCCAATCTAGGGAAGAAATACATTGCCGTGAATAACATTTTTTATGATCTATTGAGAATCCGGGGGATGGAGCTTGAGGCAAAAATCGAACAAAAACAAACGGTAGATTCCCTGAAAGCCATTTTAGACGCCATCGATGAAAACATGATGATCATCGATCCCAACTTCATGATCGCCGATGTTAACGAGGCCATGGAAAAGTGCCTGGGGTTGTCCAAAGCTGACATTGTGGGCAAGACCTGTCATCAGATCACCCACCGGATGCTCTCTCCTTGCTCCACCCCGGACCACCCCTGCCCCCTCAAGGACGTCATCGAGACCGGAAAACCGGTCAGGACCACCCACCGACATTACACCGGCGACCACAAAAAACATTACGATATCGCCCTGTACCCCATC
>JADFXK010000135.1:8473-9035 GCA_015233625.1 Deltaproteobacteria bacterium
TCCGGGTGGCCAAGACCGCCGAGCGTCTGAAAAAAGACTATTCCCGCTTAGTCATGGAAGACAAAATGATTTCGCTGGGCAAGATGATGGCCAGTATCACCCACGAATTGAACAACCCCATGTCCGGCATCTTGAACTTAGCCAAACTGGTGGCCGCCAATTTCGCCGAAGGGATTGACACTCCGGATCAAAAAGAGGAAAATACCCAGTATCTGGAGTTGATCATTTCCGAAATCGACCGATGCAGCAAGATCGTCTCCAATTTGCTCTATTTCTCCCGGCAGCAACCCAAGGAAGAACGGCCGGTCAAGGTCTGCGAAGTCATGGACCGGGTGCTGGCCATTGCCGATCACCGGATGAAAATTCAGCGGATTTACCTGAAGCTGGAATACGACCCGCACCTGCCGCCCATCCCATTTCAGGCCGGGCAGCTCGATCAGACCTTCATGAATATTGTCTTCAACGCCATGGAGGCCATGCCGGACGGCGGGGTGTTGCTGGTCCGGACCCGCCATGACGTGACCAACAACCAGGCCGTCATCACCATTAAAGACAGCGGCAT
>JADFXK010000135.1:9058-9586 GCA_015233625.1 Deltaproteobacteria bacterium
AGATTTTTGAGCCGTTTTTTTCGACTAAGGGCGAGGCCAAGGGGGTCGGATTGGGATTGTCGGTGGTTTACGGGATTATCAAGGCCCACGGCGGCGATATCGACGTGACCAGCGAACCCGGTCGGGGCTCCGAATTTACCATTAAACTGCCGCTTTAATTGACCAGAATGGTGAAGAAACTATGTCCGAGGCAATCAAGATCCTGGTGGTGGATGACGAACTGAGCATTCGGGTGTCTTTGCAAGGATGGCTGAAAAAGTTCGGTTACCGCGTCGATACGGCGGAAGATGGTGAAACGGCCCTGAACCTGGCTGAGGAAACATTTTATGATCTGATGCTGGTGGATATAAAAATGCCGGGCATGGACGGGATCGAGGTGCTCAGACAGATCAAGGGTGACTCGCCGGATACCTTAGTGGTCATGATCACGGCCCACGGGTCCATCGAATCCGCGGTGGAGTCAATGAAGATCGGGGCCAGCGATTATTTGATGAAACCCTTCGACCCCAAGCAACTGGAACTGCTGCT
>JADFXK010000136.1 GCA_015233625.1 Deltaproteobacteria bacterium
ATCCCAGCCTGACCAATCTGCTCTCCGAAACCTACGGGATCATGGTCTACCAAGAAGATGTGGTCAAGGTGGCCATGGCCATGGCTGGATTCGACTGGGCGGCCGCGGACGGACTCAGGAAAACGCTTAGTAAGAAGGGAGGCGAAAAGCTGGCTCAGTACCGGGCCCGGTTCTTTGCAGGCTGCGCCGGCCGGGAGGTGTCGGCTGAGGTGTCGGCCCAGGTCTGGGATATGATCATTTCATTTGCCGGGTACTCTTTCTGTAAACCCCATTCGGCCTCCTATGCCCTGGTCAGCTTCAAGTCCGCTTATTTGAAAGCCCATTATCCGGCGGAATTCATGGCCGCAGTCATCTCCAACCAGGGAGGATATTACACCACCTCGGCGTACATCTCGGAGGCCCGCCGGATGGGGTTGACCGTCTTGGGACCGGACATCAACGCCAGTGACTGGGCCTATGTGGGCCGGGACCGGACCATTCGGGTGGGCATGCAGCAACTCAAGGGTATGCGGCAGGAAGCCATAGAAACCATCTTAGCCGAACGCGGCGGCCGGGGGCTCTTCACCACCCTGGATGATTTAATGGCCCGGGTGAAGCTTTGTCCCGAGGATATCTCGATACTGTCCAAAAGCGGGGCCCTGGATTCCCTGGCGAATGGCTTTAATCGGCCTCAAGTCAGGTGGTATTTAGAAGCTCGGCTGGGCCGGGAGACGAAATCAACGTCTCTTCGTTCCCCGCAGTCCTCTTTTCACCTGACCACGTCTCAGGGCCGGGTCCAGGTTCCGCCTCTGACCGATATATCTCTAGCCCAGAAATGCGCTCAGGAGATGGACACCCTGGGGTTTGTTCTGTCTGTCCATCCGCTGCAGCTCTTCGAATCATATTTCAGGACTTGTGGCCGGGTCATCACTCCCGCGGCTGAGTTAGCCGGAAAGAACGGACGGCGGGTCACAGTCAAAGGCTGGCCTATTTCCCGGAAAGAAGTAGCCACACGGGAAGGGGAACCGATGCAATTCTTCTCCTTCGAGGACGAAACGGCTATTTATGAAACCGTGTTCTTCCCCAAGGCCTTTAAACGATTCTGTCAATATCTGGATATGGATCGGCCCCATCTTCTGACCGGCCGGGTCCAAACAGAATACGGGGCGGTCAGCTTAACGATTGACGGGATAACCCGGGTTCCGGCGATGGGAATATGATGATTTCTTCTTCCGTTGCCCAAAACCGCAGCCAGGTATAATGTGCCCTTTCAATACCTCGCGCTCATTCTGGCTATCCACCCGCCTGGAGACTTCACCTAAATGTTTCAAGAATTAGCCGAATAGCACCTTTCTTCGGTATTTTTAAATCCACGCGAGATGGAACTTGCAATCCTGCTCAGTGTGATCTAAACTCTGATCTGAGTCAATTTCGGGCGTCCTGGCCATATTAGATATGCTTATGCAAAAGGGTAATGGGAAGGTCAGGGTAGAGGAAGGCTTAACGAATTCCAAGATCCGATCGAGCGGATCACTTTTACGAATGAAGAGATCGGTTACACAATGGCCAGGCGGAAAGTCTAGGGACGGCAGGATCTGGTAACTATTGTCGGCACTCTCGTTGCACCACTAACGGGAGAGGTCATCAAAATTAAGGGCGAATAAATGATGAACAGGGTATTTTCCCTTATCTTCTGCTGTCTCATTGCCTTTGGGGTTTATTATTATTTTGCCGCCAACCACAATAGGGTCAGAAACTCTAAGCCGTCCGGGAGCGCGATCATCTGTTTTGGGGATAGCCTTACATCCGGGACTGGAGCCACGGAAGGCATGGATTATCCAGCCCAGCTTTCAAGCAAGATCGGCCAACCTGTCATCAATGCCGGGATTCCGGGTGACACCACCGCTCGTGCTCTGTCCAGACTGGATCAAGATGTTCTGTCCATGTCGCCACGAATCGTCCTGATGACCCTGGGTGGAAATGATTTGAAAAATGGCGTACCAAAGGACGCTGCCATTCAGAATCTAAAGACTATCATTGAGGCGATCCAGGCCAAAGGCGCCTTGGTTGTGGTTGGAGGAGTTGATATTCCATTCTGGGGCAGAGGATTTGGCGCCGGCTACCGAAATCTTTGCAAAGACACCGGAGCCGTGCTTATTCCGAACGTATTTGAGGGGATTATTGGCAATTCCAAGTTGATGAGCGATTCGATTCATCCCAACGATGCCGGATATGCGATAATGGCTGAAAAGTGTTATGAGGCAATTAAACCTTACCTCTGAACATTTAAGAATTCGCCCTTAAGGTAGAGATAACTTAAAGAGGAGAAACGCAATGGGAGACAAAGGCAAGAAGGATAAAGAAAAGGGACAAAAACAGAACAACCAAAAACAGCAACAGAAGGAAAAGACTAAGAAGCAAGAGAAACAACCGAAGAAAACCTCTTGACGAGAATGCCCAGAGAGCCCCTCGCCACATCATTTTTGGGGACTTGTCGGCGGGTCACGGTCAACGGCTGGCCTATTTCCCGAAAAGAAGTGGCCACACGGGAGGGAAAACCCATACAATTATTTTCCTTCGAGGACGAAATGGCTATTTATGAAACCGTGTTCTTTCCTAAGGCCGTTCAACGATTCGGACAAGACCTGGATATGGGTCGGCCTCATCTTCTGACCGGCCTGGTTCAAACGGCATACGGGGTGGTCATCTGAATGATTGACGGGACAACTCGGGTTCCGACGCAGGAAACCTCTGGCATCCTCTTTACCTGAAAATATGCTTCAGCTAGACCGGCGAAGGCTGAGTGAAGGAGCCACTCTTCCGCGATCGTCCCCATGAGATCACCTCCCTTTTTGGTGAAAGCCTTCTTGACCAGACCGGTCAACGTCTCTTTAGCTATCTTATCAGAATTCGAGGCCAGATAGTTTAAGATTGTGATCAGGTATTCCAAACCGGTTGATACTTCTTCAAGTTCTTTTAGGAGCTGAAAAATTCCGGGGAGCCGGGCAACCAACTCGTCCCGGAAAATATACTTTAGCCCAGTAGACCCGTCCTTGATCTGGTTCGATCAGATTTGCCCCCGCGTGTTTCGATACCCACGTCACCGCGGTTCGGTTCCCTGGTTGGCTTACATATTTCGCCGGTATTGGCCGCCGACTTCGTAGAGCGCCTGGGTGATCTGGCCCAGGGAGCAAGCTTTGACGCACTCCATCAGCTCGGCGAAGATGTTGCCACCGGCCAAGGCCGTCTCCTGCAACCGTTTCAGGGCCAGGGGCGCCTCGTCCCGGTGGCTGGCCTGGAAGGCCTGGAGCCGGGTGAGTTGAGATTGTTTCTCTTCTTCCGTGGCCCGGGACAGTTCCACAAAGCATTCGAGAAGCTCTTCACTCCGCGGATCGATGAAGGTATTCACCCCAATAATGGGTAACTCACCGGTATGCTTCTTGACTTCATAATGGATGGATTCATCCTGGATTTTGCTTCGCTGATACCCGGTCTCCATGGCGCCCAGAACACCGCCCCGTTCTGAGATACGGTTAAACTCTTCTAATACGGCCTCCTCCACCAAACGGGTCAGTTCCTCCACAATAAAGCTGCCCTGGTAAGCATTCTCATTTTTGGTCAAGCCCCATTCCTTATTGATAATCTGCTGGATGGCCAGAGCCCGGCGGACCGATTCCTCCGACGGGGTGGTGATGGCCTCGTCAAAGGCGTTGGTATGCAGCGAATTACAGTTGTCGTAAATAGCGCACAAGGCCTGGAGGGTCGTTCGAATATCATTGAACTGAATTTCCTGGGAGTGGAGTGACCGGCCGCTGGTTTGGATATGATACTTCAGTTTTTGGGACCTTTCGTTGGCGCCATATTTTTCTTTCATGGCCACAGCCCAGATGCGACGGGCGACCCGGCCGATCACGGTATATTCCGGGTCCATACCGTTGGAGAAGAAGAAGGATAAATTATGGGCGAAGTCGTCTATGTGCATCCCTCGAGAGAGGTAGTACTCCACGTAGGTAAAGCCATTGGCCAGGGTAAAGGCCAGTTGAGAAATGGGATTGGCCCCGGCCTCGGCTATGTGGTACCCGGAAATGGACACGGAATAGAAATTGCGGACATTGTGATCAATGAAATATTGCTGGATGTCGCCCATCATCTTTAAGGCAAAATCAATGGAAAAGATGCAGGTATTCTGCCCCTGGTCTTCCTTGAGGATATCCGCCTGAACGGTCCCCCGGACATTTTGCATGACCGTGGCCTTGAGCTTAGCCGTTTCTTCGGCTGACGGCGGCCGACCTTCCCTGGCGGTAAATTGATCGATCTGCTGGTCTAAGGCCGCGTTAAAGAACATGGCCAGGATGATCGGAGCGGGGCCGTTGATGGTCATGGACACGGAGTTGTTGGGGGCGCACAGGTCAAAGCCGGAGTAAAGGGTCTTCATGTCTTCCAGGGTGCAGATGGACACCCCCGAGTTGCCCACCTTGCCATAGATGTCCGGCCGCAAGGCCGGGTCCCAGCCGTAAAGAGTGACCGAGTCAAAGGCGGTGGAAAGCCGCTTGGCCTCACTGTGGCGTGACAGGTACTTGAATCGGCGGTTGGTGCGGGCCGGGTCACCTTCGCCGGCAAACATCCGGGTCGGGTCTTCGTCGGTCCGTTTAAAGGGGAAGACCCCGGCCGTATAGGGAAAACTGCCCGGAACGTTCTCTGAGCGGAGCCAGGTCAGTACTTGTCCAGGATCTTCATAGCCGGGCAAGACCACCTTGGGGATGTCCATTCCGGCCAGACTCTTGACCGTCAAGGGTGTCCGGATTTCTCTATCCCGGACCTTGATCACATGTTCCTTGCCGGAGTAGGTGGCGACCACCTTCGGCCAGCCTTCCAAAAGTTGACGGCTCTCCAGGGACATTCGGTTCCGGGCGTCATCCTGACTGCTGCTCAGGGTCCATATAGCGGTTTCCAACCCAGGCGTTGGTTCTTCTTTATGCTGTCGCCGGAGGACCTCAATGGCTTTGGAAAAATGCCATTCTTCCCGGGCCGCGGCAGCATCATGGGTGGTCTTGACGTGATAATTTCGGACCGTATTAGATATTTCCGACAAATAGCGGATCCACTCCGAAGGGATGATCACTGTTTTGGATGATGAGAACTTAATATCTTTACGGGGCAGGGACGACGGGAAAGAGATTCCGGTCTTGTCGTGGAGTTTGTCCAAGACGGCGTGGTACAGGGCCGTGACGCCGTCATCATTGAACCTGGCGGCGATAACTCCGTAAACCGGCAGGTCTTCCGCGGGCATGGTCCAGAGCTGGTGATTGCGTTGGAATTGTTTGCGCACATCTCGCAACGCGTCCTCGGAACCTCGCTTGTCGAATTTGTTGATCACGACCATGTCGGCAAAATCCAACATGTCGATTTTTTCTAATTGGGACGGAGCACCATACTCGGAAGTCATGACGTAGATGGGGGTATCCACGAACGGGACAATGGCCGCGTCGCCTTGCCCAATCCCGGCCGTTTCGACTATGACCAGATCAAACCCCGCGGCCTTGACCACCAGAATGGCCTCGGCCAGGCATTCCGACAGTTCGGTGCGTGATTCACGGGTGGCCAGAGAGCGCATATAGACCCTGGGATTGTTGATGCTGTTCATCCGGATGCGGTCACCCAGGAGGGCTCCGCCGGTCTTCCGCCGGGTCGGGTCAACGGAGATGATGGCTACGGTCTTGTCGGGGAAATCCCGGAGGAAGCGGTTGACCAGTTCATCCGTCAAAGAAGACTTGCCCGCGCCGCCGGTCCCGGTGATGCCCAGGGTGGGGACGTGTCTCTCCCCGATTCTTTGGATCAGCCGGGGTTCGATGAACTGCAGGAGGTCATAATCGTGTTCCAGCTTGGCTCGCTCCAATAAGGTGATGGTCCGGGCCACGGCCGGTTTATGCTGGGGTCCGAGCCGGTCGATCAGACCGGATATATCATCGTTTTGCTTGGGTAAATCCATGCCGCTAAGGGTGTGGTTGATGATTCCCTGGAGGCCCAATTGGCGGCCGTCTTCAGGAGAGTAAATCTTGTAGACCCCATAGGCTTCAATTTCCCGGATCTCCTCAGGGACGATGACGCCGCCGCCGCCGCCCACGATCTTGATGTCTTCCACGCCCCGTTCCCGGAGCAGGTCGATAATATACTTAAAAAACTCAACATGTCCGCCTTGATAACAACTTACGGCGATGCCCTGGACATCTTCCTCGATGGCCGCATCCACCACCTCGGACACCGAGCGGTTGTGCCCCAGGTGGATCACTTCCGCCCCGCTGCCCTGCAAAATTCTCCGGATGATGTTAATCGAGGCATCATGTCCATCGAACAAAGAGGTGGCCGTGACCAGGCGAATATGATTTTTGGGCCGGTAAGGAGTGGGTTCGGCAACCATAACTTTTCTCCATGCGTAATTGGGTTAAACCTGATGTTGCGGGTTTCGTGTTGCGAGTTTCGGGTTCAGATGTTTATGGCGGCCCGGCCCCGTTGTGGCTGGACAGCTCGTTTAAGATCAAGGAAGTTTGCAACTCAATGTATTCGTCGAGCGTAAATGCTTTTTTCAGAAACCACCGCCGGAAGGTCCACATGTGACCCAACACGGCGATATTGTGGGCTATCAATGTGATGCCCCGGTGATGCCGCAACTTCAACGTTCCGTCATCCTTCCCGCGGGTCAAGATGTCCTCGAACATGCCGGTAATTCGGGCTTCATTCTTTAGTACATAAGATATCGAGTCTCCAGGTAAAGATGCTGTTTCTCGATAGATCAGCAAGATGTGGTCCTGCATCCGGTCGCAAACGCGGAGATACCGGTCGATGGCGTTTTTTAGGGTGTCGCGACCGGTGTCGGCGGGTTTGATGGCCTCTTTGACCTGCTTTTCCATCTCGGAATGGATGAACTCGCAGACCAGGTAGAGGATGTCTTCTTTGGACTGGATGTATTCGTATAGGGTCCCGATACTGAAGTTGGCCCGGCTGGCTATTTCTCGGGTGGTGGTTTTGTGGAATCCTTTTTGAATAAACAGATCGACGGCGGCCTGGACGATTTGCCGCCGACGGGTTTCGACCAATCCGGTGTCTTTGATGAGGGTCGGGATGTCTTTTTGTTGATGAACAAGCATGATAGTCGGTCCTCACTGATTGAGCGCTCGTTCATAATAGTAGCCCATTTCAAGACCGTAAGTCAAGCTTTTTCACCCCGGCTTAAAAAAAGTCATTGCGGTTGCCGCTGCCTTGTTGTAACCTACTCTTGTCTCAGATGGCGGCCGGTAACCACACCCGTCATACCGGCATTCAGTGGCAGCGCCAACATCTCTCATACCTGGACCTCAATCGAAAATGTAAATCCAAAATGTAAATGGATTGCCTGGGGGAAGCCATCTGGTGAAATATATGCTTGAACTTGATGGTCAGAAGAAGTAAGATTTCTATCTGCTACGGTACCGTGCCAGCAAGAATCCTTCATCCCCCCAAAAGTCATTAATAATCTCAATTAGTTGTTACCCCGTCAGACCGGCGGCAAATGACCGTTAATGCCCAGGGGAACAGCCACAAATGTTAATATTTATCCCTTCTACCGGAGTGTGTTGTGCCTCTACAGAAAGACAAGCGAAGCAAAAAAGCGAATTCCTCGAAAAAGACCTTGGAATCAAAGTACGTTTACCATGTTCGAATTACTTTGAGAGGAGTCAGGCCGCCGATTTGGCGAAAAGTTCTGGTGACCAATGACATTTCGTTAGTCCAATTTCATCGGATCATCCAACTAGTCATGGGTTGGAGCGGTCGTCATCTTTATCAGTTTATTATTGACGGGAATTATTATTCGGAGCCCTTTGATGATGACGACGATGACGATCTTGACGATTTGGCCGCAGGTCCTGAGACGGAAAAGAGGGCTTCAGTGTTGTTGCATCAAGTCGCCTCGGAAGAAAAAGCCAGACTGATATACGAATACGACTTCGGCGACAACTGGGAGCACTTGATTGTCATCCAAAACATCCTCCCCATCGAAGAAGGGAAGCATTATCCGGTTTGTACCGACGGGAAAAGAAGTTGTCCGCCGGAAGATATCGGCGGAGCCTGGGGATATGGACAGTTTTTAGAAGCCATCAGAGACCCCAGTCATCCTCAGCATAAAAGAATGACCGACCGAGTGGGTAAAAATTACGATCCCGAGGTCTTTGACCTGGACGAGGCCAATCGGATACTCAAGGAGAAGAAGAACTTCATTATTAGCGGTTAAGTGCCTGCCTCCAGGAGAAATTATGAAAAAAGAAGAAAGGCGAGTAGAGACCCTGGCTTTGCACGCTGGGCACACTCCGGACTCAGCCACCATGTCTCGGGCGGTTCCGATTTATCAGACAACCAGCTTCATGTTTCGGGATACCAACCACGCGGCCGACCTTTTTGCCCTTAAGGAGTCGGGGTTTATCTATACCCGAATCATGAACCCGACCACGGATGTCCTGGAAAAACGGTTGGCGGCCATCCATGGCGGGACAGGTGCCGTGGCTACTTCCTCAGGCATGGCCGCCATCTTCTACGCGGTTACGGCTATCACCGGGGCCGGCCAAAATATCATCTCCGGTTCCAACCTTTATGGGGGCACCCATACCCTTTTCGCCACTACCCTGAAACGGTTTGGCATTGAGGTCCGGTTTGTCGACTCAGCCGATCCCGATAATTTTGAGGCCGCCATCGATGACCAGACCCGGTTATTGTTCACCGAAACCATTGGTAACCCCCGCTGCAATGTGGATGACCTGGAGGGTATAGCCGAGGTGGCTCATCGGCACCGGATTCCCTTTATTCTCGATAATACTGTGGCCGCTCCGCCCATTTTCAATCCGCTCGCCCATGGATGCGACCTGGTGGTCTATTCCTTGACCAAGATCATCGGGGGCCACGGGACCTGCATCGGCGGGGCAATAGTCGAGGGTGGCGAGTTCGATTGGCAAGCCTCGGGTAAGTTTCCCGAAATTACCGACCCCGACCCCAACTACCACGGCATCAACTTCTGGGAGAGTCTTTGTACCCTGGAGGGGACACCATGCACTGCCTTTTGCGTTAAACTCCGGACCGGGTTGGTCCGAGACATCGGGGCGGCGCCGGCGCCCATGAATAGCTTTCTGATCCTTCAAGGGATGGAGACCCTCCCGCTCCGGGCCAAGGCGCATTGTCAAAATGCCCAGCTGGTCGCCGAATTCTTGGATAAGCATGAGGATGTGACCTGGATCAATTACGCCGGACTGCCTAATCACCGGGATCATAACCGAGCTAAGGAGTACTTTCCGCTCGGCCCAGGGGCGGTGTTTGGCTTCGGGATTAAAGGAGGACTGGAGGCGGGACGGAAATTCATTGAGTCCGTCAAACTCTGTTCGCATTTAGCCAACATCTTAGACGCCAAGACCCTGGTCATCCATCCGGCGAGCACCACTCATTCCCAACTTACGCCGGTCCAGCAACAGGAAGCCGGAGTCCCATCGGATTTAATCCGGATCTCGGTCGGGATAGAGCATCCTGATGATATTATCGCCGAT
>JADFXK010000137.1 GCA_015233625.1 Deltaproteobacteria bacterium
AAATCTCTACGTTCTCTTTTTTCTATCCTCCGCGATCCGGCTTTCAAATAGCTCGAAGTAGAACGCCAGGTCAATTCCAGAGTACTCCCCATCGGGAAGCAAAATTAATCCTGAGGCATTTAGTCGCCCTAACCATCAGATGGTGAACTGGTCGACGACTAAACGTACTCGGGACCTCTCCATCGTGATCTATCCGAACTATTTTACCGGAAGTGTTTTTCTCTCCTAAAAGACTAAGTTATTAAACCTGAAATTTTTTGACGATTATTTCAAGCTCTCCTGCCACCTTGGCCAATTCGGATGCCGCCGCGTTGATCTGTCGGGCGTTGGTATTGGTGTCCGCGGCGGCGTAGCTGACGCCGTGAATGTTGGCTGCGGCTTCATTGACGCCACGCGCTGCCTCACCAACATTCTGAGACATGTCATTGGCCCCCTTGGCCACCTCGGAGATGGACTCGGCGATGTCATTTACTCCGGAAGCAGCTTGCGAAACGTTGGTAGAAATCTCGTTGGCCGCCTTGGTTTGTTGTTCCACCGAAGAGGAAATGAGGTCCACCGATTCACTGATGGTGGTTATGATGTTTGAGACCTCTTTTATGACCTTAACCGCCTCTTGCGTATTCAGTTGCACGCCTTCTATTTTATTGGCAATATCTTCTGCCGCCTGAGCGCTTTGATTAGCCAGTTCCTTGATTTCGTGAGCCACCACGGCAAAGCCCTTGCCGGCATCACCGGCCGAGGCCGCTTCGATGGTGGCGTTCAGGGCCAGGAGGTTGGTTTGTTCGGCGATTCGCTTAATGACCTCGGTGACTTTGCCGATAGACTGGGCCGCACTTCCCAAGGTGTTCATGGTTGTGCTGGCATTGGAAGACATCCTGGTGGCTTTGTTGGCTATTTTGGCGCCATCCTCGGCACTTCTGGCCACATCGCTGATAGACATGGTCATCTCTTCAATGGCGCTGGCCACGGTGTTCATATTTTGGGACATCTGTTCTGCGGCTGACGATACGGTGGAGATGTTGACGCTCATCTCTTCTGCCGCGGAGGCCATGGTGTTTATATTCGAAGACATCTGTTCCGTTGCCCCGGCGACATTATTGGCCTGAGCGGTCATTTCTTCAGAATTAGAGACCAGAGTTGCCGAGACGGTGGAAAGCTCTTCCGACTGGGAGGCCAGCGACTTGGCGTTGTCCTGGATTAGTTTGATGAGAGCGGCCAGTTGATCGCAGGATTGGTCCAAAGAACGAGACATCTCGCCAATTTCATCTTGTCTATCCAGGTTCAGCCTTTTGGTCAGATCCCCGGCGGCAATGGCATTGGCTAAGCCGACCGCCTGACGAATCGGGTTAATAATGCCTCGGGCAATGAGTGTGGCGATAATAGTGCCAAGAATCACTGCGAAGACCAGGCCGACGTTCATAATAGTTGAGGCCGAGGACATGGCCGCGACGGTATTATCCGCTCGGGTGACCGTCTCAATCGTGCCGCCCCGAGAAGTCTCCGCGGCCAGTTTCAACACTTCATAGGCCACGTCGTTTCCTTTCTTATTCACTTCTTCCAGTTGCTGCCAGGTTTTCATATAATCAGCTATAGTGGTTTTATATTCCTCTGCTCCCGCACGGGCTTCCTTAAGGAGCCGCAGGTTCTCTTCTTGATGGGTGGCCGCCTTCATTTCGTCCAGGTCCTTAAAAATGATCTCGAAATCCTTTAATGCATCTTGGATAAATTGGACGTCGCCAGTGGCTTGAGTCTTATAGTTGGCGATTCGGACATGATGGCCGGCTTCAATAACGTCATTTATTTCGTTGACCTTTTGGTACCGTTCCAGGAGCTTAGCCGGTTTCTCGGAGGACTTGATCTCCTTATCAAAGGAAGCTCGCTGAATATCTTCGTAGGCCGAACAATTATCCATGAATTTCTTACCGGCGGCATTGGCCCGCTGGCGGATATCGGCGATAGCTTTTTGAGTCGACACTGTTTCATTGACCAGGCGTTCGTATTCCTTGATCTTTCCCTCAGCTCCAGCCACGCCTTCCCGCAGCTTCACCAGGTTCGGGTACTTGTTAGCCAGGCTTTTCCCCTCCTCCAAGGCTTTTTTTACTTTGGCCAAAGAGGTCATTCCTTCTTTGAGATATTTTTCGTTCTGGCTCAAGGCGTACCCTCGGACACCGTACATGGTTTCTAAAGATAACTTTTCCACGTCATTAGCGACAGTCGTTTCGGGGATGAACTGTTGAGCCAGTTCTGTGGACTGCTTGCCCACGGTACTCATGTTCCAACTGGCCATGATTCCAAGAACGAGGGTGATGGCGATCAACACCCCAAATCCCAGGCCGATTCTTAGTGACAATTTCAGGTTTTTCATGAGGATCTCCTTGGCATTGATGTTAATATATCAACATAATTTGAAGATTAAATGATGATAGGCCATCCGGCAGCATTAGGGGAAAGACATGAGTGATTATGTCGAATCAGGTCGATTCGCTGCGGTACTATACTATTATTCACTTAGCGGTTCAACCGATAATCAATAAGTTCCATCATAAGGTCGCGCATAAATCAGGAAGGCATGAACGGTAACCTTAAAAAAAGGTCACGAAACGGTGGAGTTACAAAAAGCCATAAAGATGGCTTGCATTTTGATAACAAATGGTGTTAGTTATACATAATACTGACTACTTTTCGGCCACTCGGGATCCTGTTGTAGCAGAATTGGCACTGCAAAAGATCAGGGTGGTCATGCCTTCTGGCTGTTTTGATAATTTTTTGTCATAGCAAGGAAATAATCAATTGTGAAAAAGATCATCCGCCGCCAAACCAGGCAGGTCCATGTCGGACCGGTTCCCGTGGGTGGTGATGCGCCCATTTCAGTCCAATCCATGACCAAAACCGATACCCGGGATGTAGACGCGACCACCGCCCAGATCGATAGGCTGGCCGCCGCCGGATGTGAGATCATTCGATCTGCCGTGATCGATGAGGATGCCGCCAAGGCCTTGGCCGCCATTATTAAGAGAAGTCCGATTCCTGTGATTGCCGATATCCATTTTGATCACCGCCTAGCTTTGATCGCCATCGAATCGGGAGTGGCCGGGTTAAGAATCAATCCGGGCAACATTGGAAGTCGCCAGAAAATTAAGAAAGTCGCCGACGCGGCCAGGGACCGGGGCATTCCCATCAGGATAGGAGTAAACGCCGGGTCATTGGAAAAAGACCTGCTGGCGACCTATGGCGGGCCCGTACCGGAAGCGATGACGGCCAGCGCCCTCAGACACGTCGCCATCTTGGAAAAGGAAAACTTTTATGATATTAAGATATCATTAAAGTCATCCGACGTATTAACTACGGTCGCCGCGTACCGCTTGATGGCCCAAGAAACCTCGTATCCATTACATGTGGGTGTGACCGAGGCCGGGGGCCTGCTGGCTGGTGCCATAAAATCGGCCCTGGGTATCGGGACGTTATTGGGTGAAGGAATCGGCGACACCATTCGGGTGTCCCTGACCCGAGATCCGGTGGAAGAAGTGATGGCCGGATATGAAATTTTGCGGGCTTTAGATATCAGGCATCGAGGTGTGGAAATAATTTCTTGTCCCACCTGTGGCCGATGTGAAATCGACCTCTTTGGCCTGGTCGAGGAAGTATCCAAGGCGCTGGCCCATATTACCGTCCCGTTGCGCATTGCCGTCATGGGTTGCGTAGTCAACGGACCGGGAGAGGCTAAATCTGCAGCTTTGGGTGTGGCCGGAGGAAGAGGGCAGGGCACCCTGTTCAAGGCCGGTAAGGTGATTAAGAAGTTTGACGAAAAGGATTTACTCCAGGTCTTGGTAGAACAAGTGGAAAGGGAAGTTCAATGAAATTATCGCAACTATATCTCCCCACGCTGAAAGAACGGCCGGCTGAAGCAGAGGTGGTCAGTCATCAACTAATGTTACGGTCCGGCCTGATTCGCAAATTGGCCGCTGGAATCTATACTTATTTGCCGTTAGGGACGCGGGTCCTGGCCAAACTTAAGCAAATCATCCGGACGGAAATGAACGCGGCCGGAGCCCAGGAAATTATTATGCCTTTTGTGCAGCCGCGGGAACTGTGGGAGGAAAGCGGCCGCTGGCAACACTATGGTCGGGAGCTTCTCCGAATTAAGGACAGACACGATCATGAGTTTTGTCTTGGCCCGACCCATGAAGAAGTGATCACGGACTTGATCCGGGGAGAGATTCGGTCTTACCGGCAACTACCGATTAATCTGTACCAGATTCAGAGCAAATTTCGGGATGAAATCCGGCCCAGGTTTGGGTTGATGCGGGGACGGGAATTCATCATGAAGGACGCCTATAGTTTTGATGTGGATGAAGATTCATCAGCCGTGTCCTACCGGGCCATGTACCGGGCTTATGGCCGGATTTTTGCCCGGTGCGGATTGAGGTTCCGGGCCGTAGAGGCCGACACCGGCAGTATCGGAGGCAATTTTTCTCACGAGTTCATGGTCTTAGCTGAAACCGGCGAAGACACTGTGGTCAACTGTTCCCATTGTCGATACGCCGCTAATCTGGAAAAGGCGGAGATGGCCCTGGCCTCTGGGGAAACTGACACTGGGGACGAAAACCTGTCCGCCGGACTCGAAGAGGTGCTTACGCCTGGTCAGAAGACCGTTGAAGAAGTCGTCGTATTCCTCCAAATTCAGCCCCGGAATTTAGTCAAAACCATCATTTTCAGTACCGACAAAGGTCCGGTGGCCGCCCTGGTCCGGGGTGACCATGAGGTAAGCCCGGCTAAGCTGCGGACCTATCTGGGGGCCAATACCCTGGACCTGGCTGAGGAGCAATTAGTGATTGAGGCGACCGGGGCACCCACCGGATTCGCCGGAGCGGTCGGGTTGCCTATCCCGATCTACGCCGATCATTCCGTCAAAGGGATGTCCAATGTGGTGATGGGCGCCAACAAGAAGGATTATCATTTCAAACACGTCAATATCGCTAGGGACGTGAAAATAGCCGGGTTCGCCGATATCCGAATGGCCGAAGAAGGGGCTCCGTGTCCCAAACCAGATTGCGCCGGACAGCTAATTTTTTCCAGAGGCATTGAGGTAGGACATGTATTTCGGTTAGGCACCAAATATAGTGCCGCCATGAAAGCGGCCTTCCTGGATGCGGAAGGCAAAGAACGTCCTGCGGTCATGGGATGTTATGGGATTGGGGTGGGGCGGACCATGGCCGCTTCGGTGGAACAAAACCATGATGCCGACGGGATCATCTGGCCTATGCCTCTGACTCCGTTCCAGGTGCTAGTTTTACCCGTAAGTGTTAAACCGGGCGAAGTCTGGACTGCGGCTAATGAGTTGTACCACCGGTTGGTTGAGGCCGGGTTCGAGGTGCTGTTAGATGACCGAGATGATCGTCCTGGAGTCAAATTTAAAGACGCAGACCTAATCGGCATACCCATTAGAATAACCATAGGCCCGAAAGCACTGCAAGAACAGTCGGTCGAAATGCGGGATCGGAGAACCAAAGAAACAAGATTAATTAAATTAAGTCAGGTGGTTGACGAGATAAAGGAACGAATCAGGAAGGAGATGGACCAGATCGAGGCCGCCCTCACGGCCATTGACCAGTCGGCCAACGATCTCTGATGGAATATTGAATTGGATGTTGTGCTCTTCTTGCCTCCTGTTCCAACAGGATGTTCTATGACGCCATCTGCCTGAACCGTAACTCCTGCCCCGCAACCCGCAACCACGGGCCTGCGAGATGATCTGGATCGTGAAACCTCATGCTTAGATTTCCGGACATTGTTGATCAAGTATTATCATATCATCCCAATGCGGACACGGAGACGATCGAGCGGGCCTACATTTTTTCAGCCCAGGTCCACGATGGACAGGTCCGGCTGTCTGGAGAGCCCTATTTGTCCCATCCGCTTGAAGTGGCTAATATCTTGGCTAACATGAAGATGGATGTGGCCACCATCGCCGCCGGATTGCTTCACGACACAGTGGAAGACACTAAAACGACGATGGAGGAGATCAAATCGTTATTTGGAGACGAAATAGCTAACTTGGTCGATGGGGTGACCAAGATCAGTTTGATGTCATTTGCCAGTAAGCATGAACGCCAGGCAGAGAACATCCGTAAAATGATTTTAGCCATGGCCAACGACATCAGAGTCATCCTGATCAAGCTGGCTGACCGATTGCACAATATGCTCACCCTGGGTTTTCAATCTCCGGAAAAACAACGGAGCATCGCGCAGGAAACATTAGATATTTATGCGCCCTTAGCCGGACGATTAGGAATGGGCGAAAAGAAGGCTCAGCTTGAGGATTTGTCCTTCTTTTATCTGGAGCCGGAGGCCTACAAAAAGATAAAGGAGGGCATCGCCCAAAACGCGGCCAGGATGGACTCCTACATCAAGGAGGTCAAGGGTATTATCATCAACGCCATGGCGGAACATGGGCTAAAATGTGTTATCAGCGGCCGACATAAGCATCTTTACAGTATCCACAAAAAGATGTTGGCCCAAAACATCTATCTCAACCAGGTCTATGATCTGATAGCTTTTCGACTTAGATTTGAGACCGTAAAAGAGTGCTATGAAGCGTTGGGAGTGGTTCACTCGCTCTGGAAACCAATTCCCGGCCGCTTCAAGGACTACATTGGAATTCCTAAAGCCAATATGTATCAGTCACTTCACACAACGGTGGTGGGGCCTTATGCCGAGCGGATGGAGATGCAAATCCGGACGGAAGAAATGCACCGGGTGAATGAACAAGGTATCGCCGCCCACTGGAGATACAAAGACGGCAAAGGAATGACTGAGGCTGATGGTCAGCGCTTTGCCTGGTTGCGGCAACTGCTCGAATGGCAGCAGGAAGTGAAGGATCCCCAGGAATTCTTGGATTCCGTCCGGGTTGACCTTTTTCCCGAAGAAGTCTATGTCTTTACTCCGAAAGGAGAAGTCAAGCAATTCCCCCGGGGGGCGACCCCTATAGATTTTGCTTTTGCCATCCATTCAGAAGTCGGGCAGCACTGCATCGGGGCCAAAGTGCATGGCCGGATGGTGCCTTTGAAATATGAGCTTAAGAATGGGGATATGGTCGAGGTGTTAACGTCTCTCAATCAGACCCCCAGCAAAGACTGGCTAAAAATAGTCAAGACGACCAAAGCCCGGAACAGGATTAGAAACTGGATTAAATCCCAAGAACGTCAGAAGAGCGTCTCCTTGGGCAAGGAAATTTGTGAGAAGGAGTTTCGCAGCCACAATTTGTCGTTGGGTAAGTTATTAAAAACGGAAGAACTGCTCAATGTGGCCAAGGAATTGTCCTACGTTACCGTAGAAGACCTGTTGGCCGCCGTGGGCTACGGCAAAATCACCGCCCGGCAACTGGTCGGCCGTCTTGTCCCAAAAGAAGAACCGCCGGCCAAATCAAACGTGGTTGGCCTTCTTTTCGATAAAATGGTGCGGAAAATCACCAAGAAGGGAAAGGACGCAGTAAAAGTTAAAGGTGTGGATAATATGTTGATCCGGCATGGGAATTGTTGCCGGCCGCTTCCAGGCGAAGATATTGTCGGTTTCATAACCCGGGGAAGGGGCGTGACTATCCACAAAAAAGGCTGTTCCTCCCTCAGCTACGTGGAACGAGACAGGCTGATTGAAGTTACTTGGGACCTGGATAAAGGGGAGATGTTTCCGGTGCAATTGCACGTCCTGGCTCAACGGGACAAGTCCCTTCTGACTATTATTGGCGCGGCGTTGGGCAATTCTGAGGCTAATGTAAAAGAGGCCGACATGCATGCCACGGAAGACAATAAGATTTTGATAAAATTACTTATAGAGATACTCGACCTAAAGCATTTGGAAGATGTTTTCACCGAGCTGAAAAAAAACAAGAAGATAATCTCAGTGAAAAGAGTCGTGGAATGAGGGGAACCGGAGCCGGACTTCTTTAGGATTTCTTATGACTGGATCAGATAGATGGACGACAGACGTTTTTTGAAGGATTTTGATATATCCGGGGACAGGGCTAACGGTGGATCCATCAGCTTTTACCATCAGCGTTCCGAAGGTAACATAACGATTTTTGTCTTTTACAATTCGGCGAACGCCAGAGCATTCTTATCTAGTCCCAATCGAGGACAATACCTAACTTCTCAAAACATCTTCACTTTTGATGCTGAAGATTCAGTCCCGTCTAGATTGATCCCACCACATGATTTAGTCTATCTCTATCCGGTTAGCATCGCCTGTCGCGGCTCGGCCAAACAGTTTACACGTGATGATGCGTTACAAGCCACGTTGCAGCGAATTTTAATTTTCGATTGTTGGGCCAGGCTGCCGGCAAGTAATTTTGTCCTACCCAATATCGTTACCGACGATGGTGGCGTGCTGGCCGTACTCAATAATGTTATTACCACTTTTGGGGAAAGATATATTAAATTTTTTAAAGATAAGCTTCAGAATAAAACAATAAAAAGCGACCAGGAAAAGCTGAGTCTACTAATTTATAATTCTGGTGATCCACAGCGGGCAAATCTGGTTTATGATACCACGGCCGTCTGGGTCCCTTGATATTTGCGATGCCTGAATAGATCCGAGATGACTTTGGGTGATTAGTCATTTTTTATTCGGCAGGGGTTGAATCTTTATGATTGACATGTTGACTTTTCATGGTAGAATTGCAAAACGTTATTGATAGACCAAGCGTCAATATCATCAATGCGTCCGTCAGGGTCGGCAGGCTATATTTTGACGAAGAGTCAATGTTTTATTCTAGTTCAAACTAAGTTGGACCTGCCAGGGCCAAACTGCAACCAAATATGATTCAATGCCAATATATCGGGACCGTCTTACCCCGGAGGGAAACGTGGATCTGGTCTTATCTAAAAGAGATATTGAAGAAATGTACAAGTGCATCAGCGAAAATCTTGTCCGCGAGGGCGCTGATTGCGTCTTGCTGATTGACCGGGCGGCTAATCTGATCGTTAACTGCGGAAATCCCATGACGTTGGACGTCGTCTCGCTGGCCGCTCTGTCTGCCGCCAACTTTGGGGCAACTGCTGAAATTGCCAGAATAATCGGAGAGGAAGAGTTCTCCCTGCTTTTTCACAAGGGCCGTCATGAGAATATCCACTTCACCAGTGTGGGCGAGAACTACATCTTGATTACCCTATTCGGGAAAGACGTCTCCCTGGGGTTAATCCGGTTGAAAGTGGAGAAGACGATCAAAAAACTCCAGGAAATACTTCAGAGAGTAGAGAGCTGAAAAAATGGCCTTCATCGATTTCAGCAAAAGAGAGATTCAGTGCAAAATTGTCTATTATGGTCCCGGAAGAGGTGGCAAGACCACCAACCTTCTGTATATTCACAAGGCCATGACCGAAAATGTCCGGGGGAAAATGGTATCTATCGATACGAAAGGTGATCGGACGCTTTTTTTCGATTTCCTTCCTCTTTCCTTGGGCTCAATCCACAACATGAGTATTAAAATCCAGCTTTACACTGTACCCGGGCAAGTAATGTACAATGCTAGTC
>JADFXK010000138.1 GCA_015233625.1 Deltaproteobacteria bacterium
CGCGGAAGAAGCGCGTTACGTCTTGGATCATTCAGAAGCCAAGATGTGCCTTGTCGGCACCCCCAGTCACCTCCAGAAAGTGATGGAAGTAAAGGACAGGTTGCCTTATCTCAAGAGTCTTGTCATCTTTGATCCGCCCATTGAACCTGTGCCTGAAGTGAAGACGCTAACCGAGGTCATGAACGAAGGTGCGACTCAGGACAGCCAGGCCGAATTTGACCGTCGTCTGGAGGCCATTGCCCCAGGGAGCCTGGCTACCGTTATCTATACATCCGGCACCACTGGAAGTCCCAAGGGAGTCATGCTGTCCCATGCCAATTTTGTAGCCAACGTGGATCAAGTGCTGACTGATTTCGGCCACTACCTCACAGGAGAAGACGTCCTTTTATCGTTTCTGCCCTTATCCCATTCTTTGGAGCGGACGGCCGGGTACTACCTGGCCATTGGTATCGGGGCCAAGGTGGCATTTGCCGAAGACTTTTCAAAAATCCAGCAAAACATGGTGGAAGTCAGGCCGACCCTGATCATCAGCGTCCCCCGGCTGTATGAAAAAATCCATGCCGGCATTTTGGCCAAGGTGGCCACAGCCAGCCCCATCAAGAAAGCCCTGTTCAACTGGGCCATGGGCATGGCCGTGGAGGGTTTGCCCTATATTTGCCAAAACAAACCAATGCCGCTGGCCCTTTCCTTAAAATACTCCCTGGCCGACAAATTGATTTTCTCCAAATTGAAAACGGCCTTGGGATTCGACAAATTGAAACTGGCCGTTTCGGGCGGGGGACCGCTTTCTGCCGGAGACGCTAAATTTTTTCTGGGCATGGGCATTATTATTTTAGAAGGGTTTGGGCTGACCGAGACTACGCCGATTCTCACAGTCAACAGATTAGGGATGATTAAACCCGGAAAAGTAGGTAAGGCCATGAAAGACACCATCCTGACCACCGGAGAGGATGGCGAATTACTGGCCAAGGGACCCCAAATAATGTTGGGCTATTATAAAAATGAGGAAGCGACCAAAGAAGTTTTTACCCGGGATGGTTTTTTTAAGACAGGTGATATCGCGGCCATGGATGAAGATGGCTGCTGGGCGATTACCGGCCGGATTAAGGACATCATCGTCACCTCCGGCGGCAAGAACGTTTCTCCTCAAAATATTGAAAATAGCCTGAAATATTCCAATCTTATCGAACAAGTGGCGGTTATTGGGGATCGCCGAAAGTATCTTTCCGCACTGATCATTCCAAATTTTGAAGAATTAAGCAAGTGGGCCAGGGAAAAGAATATTTCCTTTAAAGACAACAGGGACCTGATCCAAAACGACCAGGTCGAAAAGCTCTACGAACAGGAACTGGCGGAGCACACCAAACAATTTGCCAGGGTAGAACAAATCAAGAAATTTAAGCTGTTGGATTCGGAATGGACTCAACTCACCGGTGAGCTGACTCCGACCCTCAAAGTCAAAAGGCGGGTCATCGAAAATAAATACGCTAATGACATAGAGAGCATGTATCCCCCAGAGATCCCAGAAAAAAATTGATCAAGTGGGTCGAGTTGCGTGTTCTGGGCGGCGGATTCAAAGCAACCGGTCGGTCATAACGGAGCAATCCTAACACGCCACTACGCCGGAGCCGGCCCCTGGACGAACTCATCTCCCTCTTGATCGACTACCTTTGGTCAACTCCAGTCTTCTTGGCCCCGCCGTCTGGTCAAACAGTTTCTCTCCGTTCATCAAGGTTCACATAGACTGCCACCTTCTTCAGGAATTCATCAGACAGGGTCATGGAATTGTTGGTCTGATAATCATAACCGACCTGGACCGATTCCCCCTTGGCGTAAACGATGGATTCATCATCCCGGCTGATCAGGTGATACCTGAAATCAAACCGCTTATTCCCGATATAACTGATCCACATCTGCACCGCCACCTTATCCCGCAGCGTGACCGGCCTGAGATAATCACAACTGACATGGGCCAAAATAAAATTGAATTGCTGCCCCTCCGGTTTGTCAGACAATTGAAGGAAAAACGCCTTCCGCCCTTCCTCAAAGTAGGTTATATACACTGCATTGTTGACGTGCCCCATCGCATCCAGATCACGAAATCGAACAATGATCTCAGTGAGAAATTTCCTCTGGTCAGTCATTAATCGGCTCCTCCAAGTTAATTTAATGTATTGCCTCAGGCCGGGCATTGTGGTAACAAACTTCGTGTTGTGGGGTGCTTGTTACATGTTGCTGGTTGCTTGTTATCGGTTAAGAAAATGATGCTGTTTATTGTGACATCCTATACTTCGAACAGTCATAAGTGACGCTTCTGAGGGCACCTGTTGCTTGTTACTGATCCTCGTTAAAGACAACAAGCAACGGGAAACCGGCAACCATGTCACCTCGCAACACGTAACCCGTAACTCGCAACCCGTAAGAGGAAATATGAATGGTTATGCCCTGGTCATACTCTTCGCGCTGCTCTTTGAGACCCTGTTAAGTCTGGCGGCCGATCTGTTGAACCTGAAAAACCTGAAAGATGAATTGCCCGCGGGCTTTATAGGCGTCTACGACCCAGACCGCTACCGCCTGGCCCAGGAGTATCTCCGGGAAAACACCCGGTTCGGTCTGGTTACTTCCGTCTTTGATCTGGCCGTCGTGCTGTCATTTTGGTTGTCCGGTGGATTTAACCTGCTAGATATCTGGGTCCGAGGGTGGAGTTACGGCTCGGTCATCACCGGGTTGATTTATGCAGCCATCCTGATCGGGGCTAAGAATTTGTTAACTCTCCCTTTCCAGATCTATGCCGTTTTCGTGATCGAAGAACGTTTTGGATTCAACAAAACGACACCGGCCACTTTTGTCAAGGATACCCTCAAGGGCATTGTCTTGGCCGTTGTTTTAGGCGGCCCCCTCCTGGCTTGCGTCCTATCCCTTCTTGAGTCTGCTGGTGGTCAAGGCTGGATCTACTGCTGGTTGGCGACTACCGGTTTCATTCTGGCGGTCTATTTTGTTGCTCCCACGTGGCTCCTGCCATGGTTCAACAAATTTGATCCCTTGGAAGAAGGGGCATTGAAGTCGGCGATCATGTCCTATGCCCAGTCCGTGCAGTTCCCATTGGAAAATGTTTTTGTTATGGACGGCTCACGAAGATCCACCAAAACCAACGCTTTCTTCACCGGATTTGGCCGGCACCGTCGGATCGCTCTATTCGACACCCTGATTGCCCAGCACACCGTGCCGGAACTGGTGGCGGTCCTGGCCCATGAGATCGGCCATTACAAAAAGAAGCATGTCATCCACAATCTGCTGGTCGTAATTATCCATGTCGGGATCATGTTTCTTCTGCTGTCTTTGTTTATCACCCGGGACGGCCTGTTTCAAGCCTTCTACATGGAACACCATTCAGTCTATGCGGGATTGATTTTTTTCGGGTTGCTTTTCTCCCCGGCAGAATTCATGATGTCAATCCTCATCCAGATGATGTCTAGAAGAAACGAGACGGACGCAGACCGGTTCGCCATTGACACTACCGGAGATGCCGACTCCCTGGCCACGGCCCTGAAAAAGATTTCCGCTCAGCACCTGAGCAACCTGACGCCCCATCCTCTTTATGTATTCTTAAATTACTCCCACCCTCCGATCCTGGACCGAATTAGGGCCATGCCAAACCGACACTGATACTACCTACAATGCAAGGTTTGATTCGTCCCTTCGCCAAAAAGCAAAACGCACAGGACGCGACAAAAAAAGACGCGGATACCTCTCAGCCCGTGAACATATTCACCTACCCAGGCTGGTCAAGGCCAAAATAACTCGACATATCCGCTGATAAAATCTATATCTCTTTTTGTTTTCCGGGTCCTCTGCGTTGTGCTTTTTCTCAAATCTTGAATCAGGCAATCGGGTAACTTCTGGATTTATTTTTTGTTTTCCTCAAAGTCAATATCCAGATCATCTAGCTGGCTTAAATCCCCTTCTATCTCTAACTCCAGATCGCCAAACCCGGTCGAGGAAGCGGCCACTTTCTGGGTCACGGCGATGGGCGAGGTGGTTTTGGCCTTGACCTTATGGCTGGGGGCCGGCTGGGCTTCTGCCGGAATCAGGAGATCGCCACCCTCGGGTTCCAGACCGAAATCCAGGTCATCGTTTAGATCAAAATCCATTTCTTCGGCCCCAGATGAGGGCGTGACGGTGATCTTCGGGGCCGCTCCGGGGGTAAACATTAGGGTTTCATCAACAGACTTGCGACGGGCCGGCTTTGGCCCGGTTTCATCAAAATCATCCGCAACGGACAAATCATTTTCCAAGGCCATCTCATCTGCTCCTTCATCTTCCAGGAAAAGGGAAAGTTCCTCTCCACTACTCGTTTGACCGGGTTCATCCAGGTCCAGACCCACTTGTTTTTCTTCGGAGAACTCCTGGTCCTCATCTTCGGAAAAGGAGAGCTCCGGCTCATCCATTTCCTCATCAGCGTCCATGGTCAGGCTCAGATTATTGTCGTCTTCCTCCTGATCCAGGGATATGTCCGTATCCGGCTCGTCGAAAGGTAGTAACCGGCTATCCGTTTCCTCATCTGGCGGATAATCCGGCTCGTCGGGCGGACCGGCACTGATGTCCCCCGAAGTCTCATCAAGCAAGGCGCCCAACAAGAAAGGCGTCTGAGGCTTCATCACGGGCAACGTCCACGCGGCGCCAACGGACGCTAACTCCCGTTGGCAATGAGGGCAATTCTCATTATAGTCAAAGCTGATGAAGCCACATTTAGGGCATTTCATGGTGGTCCTCCATGGTCAAACGGGGCAAATATCCACGAACAATTTGAGGCGTTGTTTTGGTGACCCTTTTTTCATTTTATATAATCTAACAAAAGATTGTCAAACAAAATATAATTATGGAAAATCTTCTTGTTTCTTTAAGGTTATGTATTGGGTACCGAAATCAGACGCCTTTTCCAGAACCTGATCATTCCATCCTAGCGGATTTCACCGCCCACCACCAGTTGCCTGATCCTGATCGTCGGTTGGGCGTCAGCCACTGGAACACCCTGGCCGTCTTTACCACAGGTGCCCAGAGAATAACCCAGATCGCTGCCCACCAGGTCGATGTCCAACATGACTTTCGGTCCGTTTCCGGTTAAGGTCGCGCCCCGGACAGGACGTCCCTGACGACCGTTTTCAATCAAGTAGCCTTCGCTAACCTCAAAAACAAAATCGCCGTTAATCGTGTTAACCTGGCCCCCGCCCATCTTCTTAACCAACAGCCCGGTCTTGGTCTCGGTTAGAATATCATCGGGATTTGCCTGGCCGGGCAGGATGATCGTATTGCTCATGCGAGGGATGGGGTGGTTCCGGTAAGACTCTCGGCGGCCGTTTCCGGTCATGGGGTATCCATAACGAATTTTAGACAAGCGGTCGGACATATAACCGGTCAGGATACCCTGGTCAATCAACATCGTTCGCTGCCCTGGTGTCCCTTCATCGTCAAAGGCGTAACTACCTCGTCTGGCCGGCAGGGTGGCATCATCCACGACAGTAATCGCTTCCGCGGCCACTCGTTGTCCGACTTTGCCGGTGTAGACCGAAAGTCCCTCGCCGGCCAGGTCCGCCTCCAGACCATGTCCGACAGCTTCATGGACCATGGTGCCGCCGGCCTCACTGGAAAGCACCACCGGCATAGCTCCACCCGGAGCCGGTTCCGCCTCCAGCATTAGAATGGCCCGTCTGGCTGCCGTCTCGGCCACGCGTTCGGGCAAATCTCCATCTAATAATTCAAAGCCCATTATTCCGCCGACCGGTTCATACCCGGTCTGGATAATATTTCCGGCTGCAGCCACCACCTGGACCAGAAACATCGTCCCGATCCTGGTTTCTTCGGCTATCCGGCCCTCGGCATTAGCCACGACAACTCGTTGCACTCTGTCTGCATAAACTACCTTGACCTGCCGAATACGGCCATCATAAGCCCAGGCTCGTTCATTGGCCCGCATCACCGCCTCAGCCTTCCGGGGAATGCCGATGCCGGCCGGATCACATTCGATGGAAAAGACTCGTCCCGGAGAAGAAATCCGGTAGTCGTCGGCCGCGGAACCGGGCTGGGCTTGGAACACCCCATTTAGACGCCCGGCCAAGTCCAGGGCCTTTTCCTCTGTAACGGTGCTGGAGTGGGCGTAAACGGTGCGGTCTCCCACAATGGCGCGCAACCCGATACCTCGCTCTCCCCCAGCAATGATCCGCTCGATCTTGTTTTCTTCACACGTTATGGATACAAGCTGTCTTTCCTCAAAAAACAGGTCGGCAAACGAGCCGCCGCCTTGTAACGCCCGGTCAAATACCTTCTTCAGATTGAAATTCCCAATCACTTGATCATCCCCCGCGACCGTTAAACACGGTCGTCAAAATAAAATTCAAAAAGCACAACCCAGAGGACACAGAGTTTTTGAATGAATTTATTAAAAACCAAAATCCCGCTGCGTTCTATCTTACTATTCTCCGATACCTTCACGCTATCCTTTTGGGGATGCTTCTGGGCCTGGTTCGTCACTCAAGATTTTTCGCCTCTCTAACAAACTGGGCTCGTTCACGAGAACCACAAAAATCACCAGAGCCACAAAACCAATGGCGATCATCACCCCAAAGGCCTGAGGGTATCCGGCCTCGCGAATCAACCATCCGGTCAGGAGCGGGCCAAAAGCAAATCCTCCACTCATCCCCAGTCCACCAGGCTCATAGCCCGCCCCATGGCCCGCTGTTCTCTACCGATTTCCGTCACAATGGCCATCAGCGGAGGGATAACACATCCTCCACTTAGGCCCATCAGGAGGTTGGACCAAACC
Source organism: Deltaproteobacteria bacterium (assembly GCA_015233625.1). GTDB lineage: Bacteria > Desulfobacterota > JADFXK01 > JADFXK01 > JADFXK01 > JADFXK01. The sequence continues at coordinate 6,821 of JADFXK010000138.1, forward strand.
AGGTCGTCAAATCCAGTGGCCAGTACCAGGAATCCAAAACTCCAGATCAAAAATCCGATACCGATCAGGACCAGATGCCGGCGATTGAACCGGTCCGCCAGTCGTCCCACCGGCGAAGACATCAGGGCTGCGATCATCACGTTCATGGTCAGCAGGAGGCCGATCTTGGTAGGACTTTGACGCAGTTTCTCCGAGGCGAACAGGGGCAGAAAGGCCCAGACGGCACTGTAGCACATTGATATGGCGAAACGAGACAAAAAAATTCCTCTAAAAGCTCTATTGGCCAATAAGCTTCTGTAGGTACCGGAAGAGTCGACCCTTTGGGGGACAGTCCGAATGGATTTGGAGCCGCCCAACCGGTCCGGAGGAAGCAAGGTCAGACAAAACATGAACCCGACCAGCGTGCAAAAACCCAAGGCCATGAAAGCGCTATTCATCCCCCATAAATCCATGAACATCCCACCCAGGAAAGGGCCCAGACTGATACCTCCCATCAACGCCAGGTTGATCAACCCCATAAAGGACCCGGCCTTGCCGGGCGGAGCCAGCTCTCCCATTATAGCCATGGCCACCGGCATGACCAGTGTCGATCCCATCCCCTGGCAGAATCTGATACCGCTGAGAGGATATGGGGAGATCGTCAGGCAATAGGCCAGCGAGCAAACGATGTAGATCAGTAGTCCAGTCAGAATAAGCCTCTTGCGGTTGTACCGGTCCGCCCACCGGCCGGCCAGGGGAGCGAAAAGCATCCTCGACAGAGGGAACGAAGCGAAAATCAGTCCCACTTCCAATCGGGAGGCACCCTTCCAAGAGGCATACATGGGCAATAATGGTGCGACAATCCCTATCCCCAACATCGTGGCAAATACGGAAAGCATCAAGGCCAGGACAATCTTTGACACATCTTGCGGCGACGCGGAAGATGTCTGGATGGGCGCCGGCGGCCCGGAAACAGGTTCATCAAGAATTGGGTGCAAAGCTTTTAGCAACTGAACCGCCTGATTAAGTAGTTATACCTTATTAAGTAGTTATAATAGATGATCGCAGACCAGCGTCGAAACCCGGTGAATGCTCCCCTGCCCGCCTGGGACCTTGACGCTTCAGCCCGAGCGAAAACGTTATCGGTAATCGGGACACCATCCCATCCACGGCATTACAAAGGGAGTACGTTTTGAACCGTAAAAAGTCAAGTGGTTTGGAGCCGCGCTCGGTTTAAAATGCCCGATCTGCAAGTCCCAGGGACATGAAATTAGTTATACCTGGACTTATCTAATCGAAATAAAACCGTACAGATGCTGAAATAAGGTCTTACCTGTCGGCCATGTCGGGGTGCGAAGTCACAAACATAATCAAAGTTTTTGCCCGCTATTTATTTTTTTTTGTTGACAATAATTTTCGCTTCCATTTATGTATGCCTTTTCCTAGAAGATAGGTAAGCATTGTTGCATCCGGTCCTGCGGACAACGAAGGCGCGGCATCCAGAGTATTGATCATCGCAATGGCTACCGCGATGGCCTTAAATAAGAACAGGTTACAAAGTTACGAAGTAATCATAACGAATTAACCGATGGTAATCAATTAAGGGTTGGCCTGCCAACGAAGGCAAAGGGAAGCAAAATGAAAAATATGAAGTTGGGTGTAAGAGTGGCTTTAGGTTTTGGGCTTCTGATTATTGTTTCTCTGATCATGGGCGGATTCACCTTTTGGAATCTGGGACAGGTGGAAAAGACAGCGCTGATTTTGTCAGCGGAAATCGTTCCGGAGGTGAGGGTGGCCAATAATCTGGAAAGAGGCTTTGCTGCGGCTATGTTCAGCATGCGCGGCTACGCCCGGACAGGAGAACAAACCTACCTGGATGAGACCTGGCGGCATTTTGAAAATGTTAAGAAATATCTTGGTGAAGCACGGGATCTGGCCGCCAAATCATCACATTTAGTCACTCTCAAAGAGGCGGCCGGAAAGGCGGAAACACTGGCCGTGGATTATGAAAGCTTGGTCCGGACCTCCGCAGACAAGAGAAAAGAAACCGTTGAGATCAGAAAAACACTAGACGACACCGCCACCCTTTATATAAAGACCGCCACTGACTTTCTGGACAGCCAACTTGAACTGATGGGGAAAGAAGTTTCGGTGGGACTGGACGCGACCAGGCTCAACGAGCGCTTGCACAAAATCGTCATGATCAACAAGATCGCCGACCTGGGCAATGCCGTTAAGCTGGCCTTTTTCAAGTTCCAGGCGACGCGTGATTCTACCGTAATTAAGGATAATTTAAATAACTTCCAGACCATCCATGAAAATCTAAACCGATTGCGGCCCATGACCAGGCAAGAAGCCAACCTTAAACAAATCGATCAGATTGAAAAGGCGTCTAAAACTTACGAAGAGACCCTAAATGCGGTGCTTAAGAATTTGTCCACCCAAGAAGAGCTTGACCACAAGCGCCAGGATGTGGGCAATCGACTCTTGGTCGAGGCCAAATCGGTTGCTGAAAAAGGAATAGAAGACACCGTCACAGCGTCTGGGGAGTCGTCGGCGTCACTGGGCCGGGTGGTGGCGGTGATAATCTCCGGGCTGGCTGCCTCTGTTCTCCTCAGTGTCATTATTGCCCTGATTATTACCCGAAGCATTACTCAGCCGATCAAAAAAACCATCTCCATGCTCAAAGAGATCGCTCTGGGTGAGGGCGATTTGACCAGG
>JADFXK010000139.1 GCA_015233625.1 Deltaproteobacteria bacterium
GGCGCGGAAATAGAACCCCCGAGCACCTACGTGGCCAAAGTGCATACGGAATATATCCTGGGTATGGCCAAAATTGAAGGCGGCGTCAAAATCCTCCTGGATATAGACCGGGTCTCGGGGGAAGAAGAATTGGATCTGATAAAAAAAATTGCATAGAGCGGGCTCACAGGGGTGCTGACCGGAATCGAATAAGAATGTCGTTTCTATATCGAATATCGCAACCGAACTTGGATCAAGATGACTTTCTACCTTAAGAATGCCAGGAATTTGTATTGACAATGGTGAGTTCCTCGCCCTCTGCCGTTTTGGTGCTCGACCGAAAACATTCACACATCAGTTAGAAGGCCAATGATTTCTTGTTTTCAGGAGCCTTCCAACAAAATTAACCGAATGGAGGATAGATGAAATGAAGAACATCAGTCTGAGCGTGAGGCTAATCGGCGGTTTTGTCTTGGTGGCCTTGATCACCCTGCTGGTCGGGATCATGGGCTGGAGAGTAGTATCCAGTAGCATGGCCGCCTTGTCCGAGGTGGGCGAAAATCGGTTGCCCAGCGTCTGGGGTCTGGAAATTATTAACGAGGCCCAGACGAATATTCAAAGCAGGGAACAAATACTTCTCCTCTCTGAGGTCCAGGCCGATCAGAAAGAAAAAGAATATCAACTCAAAGAACTGGCAGAAGCCTGGCAACGTGCGGAAAAAGGCTGGAAAATCTACGAGCCTTTGCCCCAAACAAAGGAAGAGGAGATTCTCTGGAAGAAATTCGTCCAGTCTTGGGAGCAATGGAAAACGAATCACCGCCAGGTCGTGGAACTCATCAACCAGGGCAAGCGCTCGGAGGCATTGGTTCTCAGTTTCGGGAAAGCGAGAGAGAGTTATGGTGTCCTTGATAAACTCTTGGACGAGCTGGTCGATTACAATGTCAAGGAAGCCAATCATTTCATCAAAATTAGCATCGGAGATGTAAACCGGCCCAAAATCGTTATACTAACGGTTATGTTAATCGGTACCATAATTGCGTTACTTCTGGGCATCATTTTAAGCCGGTCCATCACCCGGCCCTTGAACCATATAATCCATGGCCTTGGCGCTGGTGCTGAGATGGTCTCATCCGCCTCGAATCAAGTGGCGGCGGCCAGCCAGTCATTGGCGGAAGGGTCTTCGGAACAGGCCGCAGCCGTGGAAGAAACATCTTCCTCGATGGAGGAAATGGCGTCCACGACCAGACAAACCGCTGATAACGCCGCCCAGGCCGACGCGTTGGCTAAGGAGGCCAAGAAAGTGACGATTGCCGCCGGTGATTCCATGACCCGGTTGACCGACTCCATGAATGAAATCTCCAAGGCCAGTGATGAGACATCAAAAATCATCAAGACAATCGATGAGATCGCCTTCCAGACCAATCTGTTGGCCCTTAACGCCGCAGTAGAAGCAGCACGCGCCGGAGAGGCCGGAGCCGGGTTTGCCGTGGTCGCCGATGAAGTCAGAAATCTGGCCATGCGAGCGGCTGAAGCGGCCAAGAACACGGCTAATTTAATTGATGACACCGGCAAGAAAGTCAAAGACGGGACGGCGTTGGTGTCCGAGACCAGCCAGGCCTTTGCCCAGGTGGCTGATAGCGCCTCCAAGGTAGCCGAATTGGTGGGGGAAATCGCCGCGGCGTCCAAGGAACAGGCCCAAGGCATCGAACAATCAAATCGGGCCATGTCGGAAGTGGAAAAGGTTACCCAACAAAATGCTTCCACTGCCGAGGAATCCGCTTCGGCTTCGGAAGAGCTAAATGCCCAGGCCGTCCAAATGAAGAATTACGTGGCAGAATTAATTACACTTGTCGGCGGAAATGGGCGCGCTCCGGAAATGAATCAGCGGCGGGTTGAATCACCAATCACGGCCAGGCTCCTCAAAGATGACCATGAACAAGGAAAGGCCGCCGTTACGGCCAGGCGTCCCGGGGGCGGCAATGGGGACGCAAAGGTAAAGCCGATTAAGATGATTAAAGGCGGCGTCGGCAGTGAAATCCGTCCTGAGCAGGTCGTTCCTTTAGAATACGCTGAGTTTAGGAACTTCTAAATCGAGCGCGTTAAACAGGATAAAGGCAAGTTGCGCATTGGCACGAGAGGGCCATCCAAGAAAGGAGGATATGAATAAAAACTATGGAATGGAATGGAGGGACTGAAAAGCGCGTACTCCTAATCCGATGAGGCATGAAAGGGGAAGACAATGCTCAAGAATATGAAAACGGGCACAAGAACCATGCTTTCACTTGTGATCATTACCGTGGTTTTCATGGTTGCTGGTGGGATTGCCTACAATGGGCTGACCAGAATCATTGAATCCAAGAACGAGATAGCCTTAAACAGGCTGCCCGGCATTCAATCCTTATTGAACATATGTGAAGGGCAGAGCTCGGTAGTTATAGGAGAGAGAGGGTTGATGAACCGGAGAATGATGGCTCCGGAAATGAGAAAGGCTCAATACACTTTTATCGAAGACGCCTGGAAACGAATCGATACGTCTTGGAAGATATATGAACCCTTGCCGCAGAGCAAAGAGGAAGCCGAGGTCTGGAAGACGTTTGTGCCACAGTGGGAAACCTGGAAACAGGAGTCGAAACGAGTGGTGGACCTTTCCATGGAGAAAGACAGACTTCTCGCTTCGGGTATTTCGCTAAGCGACCCGAAGGTAAGCGAACTTGACGACAGAGTGTTCGAGGCAGCAATGGCTTCTAGAAAAGCGTTCTTGCCGGCAGATGCCAGTCTGAACATGTTGGTTGGAATCAACGAAAAGCTGGTAAAGGAAGCAGACAAGACCGCCAATACCACGGCTTCGTCTGTAAAGTATCTCATGATCGGAGCCATTTTGCTCAGCGTGATACTCTCTCTCGGGCTGGGAATCGTGTTGAGTCGTAATATGGCGGGTATCATAAAATCTCTATCCTCAGAGACAAAGAGCCTGACGGATGCAGCCTTAGCCGGCAAGCTCGAAACGCGCGGCAACTTAGAGAAAATCAACTTTGAGTTCAGGGATGTTGTAGACGGTATCAACAAGACCCTAGATGCGGTGATCGGGCCTTTGAATGTGGCCGCGAACTATGTAGACCGGATAAGCAAGGGGGATATTCCGCCCAAAATCACCGATTCCTACAATGGCGATTTCAACGTGATCAAGGATAATTTGAACAATTGTATCGACAACATCAACGCACTCGTTGCAGACGCCGACATGGTGGCCAAGGCCGCCGTGGAAGGGAATCTGGACATCCGGTCCGACGCCTCCAAACATCAGGGTGATTTTCGTAGGATTGTGGCCGGGGTCAATGAGACTATTGAGAGCTTGGTGGGGCACCTTGATTCAGTCCCTGCTCCGGCGCTGATCATTGGAACTGATTTCTCCATTAGCTACATCAATCAGACCGGGGCTGATTTGATCGGATTAACCAAACAGCAACTGATGGGTACCAAATGCTACAATCATTTCAAGACCTCGGACTGTAATACAGCCAAGTGCGCCTGCGGCCGGGCGATGCAGGATGACCGCAAATGCACCAGCGAAACGGATGCTCACCCCGGCAAATACAACCTTGAGATATCGTACACCGGTGTCCCGGTCAAGGACCGTCAAGGAAAGATAATTGGCGCACTAGAAATTGTGACCGACCAGACCGCGGTCAAGCAAGCCGCCCATATTTCGGAGAAGATCAGCCGGTATCAACAGATTGAAGTGGCCAAGGTAACTGAAACGCTGGGCCGGATTGCCAAAGGCGACCTAAGCGTTAAGCTCCAGGCGGCTGAAGCCGACCAAGATACCGCCGCCGTTAAGGCTAATTTTGAAAATATCTCCGGGGCCGTCGCTGAAAGCGTCCAGGCGATAAATAATTTAGTTACCGACGCCGACATGTTGGTCAAGGCCGCCGTGGAAGGCAAACTGACCACCCGTGCGGATGCTTCAAAACACCAGGGCGATTTCCGCAAGATCGTGGATGGCGTCAACAACACTCTGGATGCGGTCATTGGACCGTTGAACGTGGCCGCCAAATATGTGGATCGCATCAGCAAGGGAGACATCCCTGCCAAGATCACCGATGAATATAAGGGCGACTTCAATACCATCAAGAACAATCTGAATCAATGTATCGAGGCGGTGAATGGTCTGGTGGCCGAAGCCGGGATGCTCTCACAGGCGGCAGTGGAAGGAAAGCTGGCCACGCGGGGTGACGCAGCCAAGTTCGGCGGAGATTTCGGCAAGATCGTTAAGGGCGTCAACAACACCCTGGACGCGGTGATCGGCCCCTTGAACGTGGCAGCCAATTACGTCGATCGCATCAGCAAGGGAGATATCCCAGTCAAGATCGACGACTCCTACAACGGGGATTTCAATGTTATAAAGAACAACCTCAACGCCTGTATCGACAACATCAACGCACTCGTTGCCGAAGCCGGGATGCTGGCCAAGGCTGCCGTGGAAGGCAAACTGGCCACCCGTGCGGATGCAACCAGGCACAGCGGGGACTACCGCAAGATCGTGGAAGGCGTCAACAACACCCTGGATGCGGTGATCGGCCCCTTGAACGTGGCCGCCAAATATGTGGACGAGATATCCAAAGGCGACATCCCACCCAAGATCACCGACGAATATAAAGGCGACTTCAATACCATCAAGAACAACCTGAATCAATGTATCGAGGCCGTGAACGGCCTGGTGGCCGAAGCCGGGATGCTGGCTCAGGCGGCAGTGGAAGGGAGACTGGCCACGCGGGGTGACGCAGCCAAATTCGGTGGTGACTTCGGCAAGATCGTTAAGGGCGTCAACAACACCCTGGACGCGGTTATCGGACCATTGAATGTCGCGGCCAGGTATGTGGATCAGATCAGCAAGGGCGAAATTCCCCCACAGATCAGCGATACCTACAAAGGTGATTTCGACCAGATCAAGAACAACCTTAATGCCATGATTCAAAATCTCAGCCACTTTGCCATCGAGGTGCAAAAAGCCGCTGATCTGGTTACGACCGGAAGCCAGGAGATGAGCAGCAGCGCAGAGCAACTTTCCCAGGGGGCCACCGAGCAATCGTCTTCAGTGGAAGAGGTATCTTCTTCCATGGAGCAGATGGCCGCCAACATTCAACAGAACGCCGACAATGCTCAACAGACTGAAAAGATAGCCCTGAAGGCTGCAGCGAACGCAAGCGAAGGTGGCAAGGCCGTCGCTGAAACCGCATCCGCCATGAATACCATTGCCGGAAAAATCTCGATCATTGAAGAGATCGCACGCCAAACCAATCTCCTGGCCTTGAACGCGGCTATCGAGGCGGCGCGCGCCGGGGAGCATGGCAAGGGATTTGCCGTGGTGGCTTCCGAAGTACGCAAACTTGCGGAAAGGAGTCAGGTGGCGGCCGCGGAAATCAACCAATTGGCCGGCACCAGTGTGAAGGTGGCGGAAAACGCCGGGAGCATGCTGGCCAAAATCGTTCCGGATATCCAGAAAACTGCGGACCTGGTCCAGGAGATCAACGCGGCCAGCAATGAGCAGAGCGCTGGAGCGTCACAGATCAACAAGGCCATCCAGCAGTTGGACCAGGTGATCCAGCAGAATGCCTCAGGCTCGGAAGAAGTGGCGGCTACATCCGAAGAATTGCAGCGCCAGGCGGAGCAACTCCAGGCTACCGTTGCATTCTTCAAGATCCACGGCGCCACGGCTGCCGGGGCATCCATAACCTCAGGTCATGCGCATTTAAAGGCCGTCAAGAGAGCCCAGACGGAGCGAGCAGCCCAGGGAATGCCCCGGGTTATCGAGGGCGGCAGGGCTTCCCTATCCGGCTCCCGGGCATTTTCGGCTCGTGAAGAACGTGGATTGCGCGATGGAGTTTCACTGGAGTTGGGCGCCATGGGAGAAAGGGATGCGGAAGATGCGGAATTCGAGAGATACGGGAAGGAGATAACATGACAATATCCACAATATCCGAAACAATGCAGTATCTGACCTTCAAACTGAGGGATGAGGTGTTTGCGCTGGATATCTCCACGGTCCGTGAGGTCCTGGATTTCACGACGGTAACCAGGATGCCGGAGACGCCTGATTACATGGTGGGGGTGATCAATCTTCGCGGCAGCGTGGTACCGGTAGTGGACATGCGTATAAAATTCAGAATGAACGGGACCGAATCGACGCTGAACACCTGTATCATTATCGCGGAAATCGAGCTGGACGAAGAGATGACAGTGTTCGGCGCACTGGTGGATTCGGTGGAAGAGGTGATGGAACTCGACCCTGACCAGATCGATCCGCCCCCACGGATCGGAACACGTCTAAAGACGAAATTCATTAGAGGCATGGGGAAAAAGAACAACCACTTCATCATCATCTTGGACATCGCTAAGGTGTTCTCCGCGGATGATCTCGCCATTGCCGAGGACATGGGAGAAGATATCCCGTCCTTGCAGACGGCCGCAATGGCATGAACGATAAGAGTGCTAACCCGGAAACCCGCCGTTGCAGAGCTGCCGAAATAGGGAAACTGCGAGCTCACTGAAGAGGACTCGGGAAGAATACTACACCCCAACAAATCCCCAACTTGTCATTTCCGTATGCTTCTATCGGGAATGATGAGTTGGGCTATTATCGCCGGTGAAAAAGTAAGGCATTTTGGCCGGTGAAAAAGTGCACAACCCCGGCCGGTCAAAATTACCCCACCTTGTCTTTTTTCTTCCTGGCTCTCAATCTTTTTTGATTTCCGTTTTGATGGATGTTCTTTCCCTGCTCACTCTGTTTTATCGTGGTAACTTGACAGATTTTGGCTGATTACGGTGAATAAGAAGTTACGGTCAAAAACCTGTCGATGGCCACGATAATTGCCACCCCTGCAGGTGTTCGGGGCCAGCTTACTTGACCACCCCTAACCGAGCATAATCAACAAACTTATAAGCCTATCTATTCTGATCATAACATCATCAAACTTCAAAATAGAAGAATAGCCATAGCTGTTCTGCTTAACAAACAGATTTTATATAACTTATATTAATGCTGAGGCAACTCCATTATCAAGACAAATTCGCGCCCTCTAAAAAATAAAACATACTGTAATTTCTAAATATTTACTCACATAATATTAGGAGAATCAATCCTGTTTACTTTCCCACCGGTTCCTGATATGATGACTATGCTGTTTCGGGGGATAAGGCCATGTGGAGATCAACTCGCGCTCCAAAATAAACGGTAAGGCAAAATGGCAGATATCTTTGTCTTGCCTTCAGCAGGTAGAGGGGATCAGCAAAAGCTAAACGTAAAAAGAAGGAAAGCACATTTATGGAAATTAAGATTGAACATAATCCAGGGTCACTCGTCAATGACCTGGGTGTCACATCGTGGCCGATTTGGGCCTGCGAAGCGTCTCAATTCCCCTGGACTTATGATGAGAAAGAGACCTGCTATATTCTTGAGGGAGAGGTTATCGTCACGCCCGATGGTGGAAAAGATGTGATTATCAAGGCCGGTGATTTGGTCGTTTTCCCCAAAGGTATGTCTTGCCACTGGAACATCGTCAAGCCCATCAGAAAACATTATAAATTCGGATGAAATAAGTGAATCAGTCACTGTCAGACCTACTTTGATAAAGCCTTACAAGAAAGAGAATAGCAAGACGACCAGCCGGCCCAGCCAATCAGCTCAGGGCCAAAACATCCAAAAACCTTTAGATCAAAATAACCCTTCACCCATTATCGAAAAATAAGTTTAACCAGGCAATTTTCATAACAGCACAAAAACTCAATAATCAAAACAACACGAAAAGACAGAAAAACCAACCAAATCAACCTAAACTTCGCCGTTATTCAAAAGAAGTTGAAGTTGGCATTATGGAATAAGCATTTTGAAATTATATGATTTCACAAATTCAATCGTGAACATAGCTCATGAACACAAGGAGATTGTCAACTGAGCCGGGATAAGAAGCAATCTGGTTTTGCTGGACGAGGATGGGGTGCCTAGTATTTTTGACGGTAGAGGTAGCCGAGGAGAAAAGATGACCATTTGAGAAGGGTCTATGATCGAGGGGTCTGAGATATTTAAAAATTCAGCAAAATTATATCGATAGAATTGTTGAGGTCGAACGGCGGAGTTTAGGTGCAAGAATATTGGTGTAGGGGGCTGAGGCTCTCACTTGACACTATTGAATATTGGAGGCCGCTGTGTATTCGCCGTCGCCTTTGACAAATGGACAGAATCTCTCTTTCGGTTAGTTCCGGGAGGTCAATGATCAACTTATTTGGCAACCACGTGGCCTATCTCAATCAACCAAGCCCAATAACCTGTCTCATCTAATCATAACACCATCAAACTGAAAATATTAACGCCTTGTGTGAACGGCAAGTTAATGATGAGAATTTTGGATTGACTGTGGCTTAGATTAATGATAGAAATCACCGCCGGTCGTCTGGCCCAAACAGATTGTGGCTGCCAGGATGCTGCTCGATCCGGAAAGTCGGAGCATAAGGAAGCCCTGGTAGTGATCATCTTGTTGTCATTCCCGGCACGGATTTGTCACAGTTAACGGCTCTTATGATCTCGCCGGCTGGATAGATGCCCATGGGCAAGGAATTTAAGTCTTTCAAGGTAAGAACCTGAGCCTCTAATCCTTGAACTGGCTACGGCCATCTCTCGACCTGTTCAGATTCCGAATCCAAGACGATCCAACCCAACCTGTTTGAACTCGTTTGAACTTCGTTTGAACTTTGTGGACCAACATGTAGGGACTTCAAAGGACATTAAAGGACACTAAAGGACAATGCAAATTCGACTTAACCAATTGATATACAAAATAAATTATAGTAGTGACGCTGCGTTACGTGCGAAAATTGATGGGACTGAAAATCCCCGTGTCGGCGGTTCAATTCCGTCCCTCGGCACCACAGAAAACAAGGACTTAGGTGAAAGCCTCAAGTCCTTTTTTCTTTTTGAGCTACCGTTTTGCTACCGGTAGCTCAAAAAACCGTTTTTTCAGGCCGTAAAGCGGCTTCTTGAGTTGTGGCTGCATCAGGTGGGCATAAACGTTCAGGGTCACGGTCGGGCCGGCGTGTTCCAACTGTGGTTGAATATACTTAATGTTTTCCCCTTGCTCAATGAGGATGCCGGCGTAGGTGGGCCGAAGGTGGTGAAACCTGATCTGAGCGATTCCAACCTCCTGTAGGGCCGGTATAAAATGACGGGCAAGTACATTTCCATGATCAAGTGGTTGACCATTTGCGTTAGGAAATCTTAAATCAAGCTCATTCGGTGGGCAGGCCATCCGCCGCCGCCTTCATGCTCCGATCACAGCGTCATTCCTTTGTTCAGTCTGTTACCGTTTCTTAGAACTCAAGTTTCGCACCTTGAAATGCAATGTCATTGACTTAAGGCACGAAAAGCTTTCTGTTGACGATAGCTCCTCTAAAGCCCCGAAGCGCTCTAGGTTAGCCCAGGGCAGCGCCACAATGCTGTTGAATTAGCGGTGCTGAGCGTATTGGAACC
>JADFXK010000013.1 GCA_015233625.1 Deltaproteobacteria bacterium
CCCCGGCCGGCATTCAAGAGATGATCGTCCGGGCCGGTGTCGAGACCTCCGGCGCTGAAGTGGTCGTGGTCGGTCGATCCAATATCGTGGGCAAACCCATCGCCAACATGATGGTCCAGAAAGGCCCCGGGGCCAACTCTACCGTGACCATCGTCCACACCAGGACAAAGAACATGGCTGATCATTGCAAACGGGCCGACATCCTGATCGTCGCGGCTGGTGTGCCCGACCTGGTCAAGCCCGAATGGATCAAACCCGGCGCTTGCGTTATCGATGTTGGGGTCAACCGGGTAGGTGAAAAGGTCAGCGAGAAAACAGGCAAAAAAGTGGCCATCCTGAAGGGTGACGTGGACTTCGATAAAGCCAAAGAAATCGCCGGATACATCACCCCCGTTCCGGGTGGCGTCGGCCCCATGACCATTACCATGCTGATGAAGAATACTCTCAAGTCCCTTAAGTTCAAACTGGGTATTGCCTAGTTTCTAACTTGTCGGTATTGATTCTAAGGTTGAGGTCGGGGACCGGATTCCCCAATCTCAACCTTTTTTTGTTTTCCAAGCGGTGAACACGAATCGCAGCCCTTAGCCCCCCTCCTCCTGACCTCTCCTCCAACACTCACCGTATCAGGCCATCGGCTGAACCCATTTTAAGGCTGGAAGATAGGCCAATCCTGGTTTCTCCTATGATTGCCATAGGGTAATAATTCTTGCCCCTCGCCGTTGGTTGTGCTAACATTCTTACTCAATTTCTCTCATTGAAGAGGCTTTGATGAAGACAAACAGATTTCAAGATTCGATACCCTGGCTGACCATATCGGTCCCCATCCTGGTCGGATCAATATCATATTACTTGTTTGGACATGTCACTTGGGTAAATGTCGAGTTGCATTCCACGATTGAGGCGGTGGACGGCCTGGCCTCGATTATCATCGCCCTGTTCTTACTCCAAGAAAAAGGGAAGGAACATTCGATCAGACTGTATCTCCTGGCTAATGGATTCATCGGCATGGGAGTTCTTAACCTTCTCCATGGACCAATGACCTTAGGAAGAGGTTTTGTCTTAACCAAGATAATGGCCAGTCTGATCTGTTCGATCTGGTTTTTATTGGTGTTTCTGTCTGCAAAATTGAAGAAACATGAATCGCTGTTCCGAAAGAAAATTCCTCTGATTACAGCCGGAGGATCCGTATTGTTGGGAATTTGTATTGTCCGCTACCGAGATTATTTCCCAAACATGATTATAGATAATAATTTTACCGACACCGCGGTTGCGTTAAATCTCTTTGCCGGGTTTTTCTTCCTTGCTTCAGCCTGGCGTCTTCTACATGACTCTTGTGGTGTAACTGATGACGATAAGCTTGTTTTTGTCCCTTTGGCCTTGCTATTCGGTTTATCAGAAATTGCATTTCCATTTTCCATACCTTGGTGTTCCTTGTGGTGGATGTGGCACTTCTTGAATCTGATCGCCTGCACTTTGGCGGTGTGGTGGATTATCAAAAATCACTATGAGCTGGTCTCCATTCTAAACGATACAATTGCGCAACGTGAGGCCAGCCAACGTCATGCGGCCTTGCTTTCAGATTTGCTCGAGCACTCATCTCAACCGTTCGGTTTGGGCTACCCTGAGGAACGTTTGGGGATCTGTAATCCAGCCTTCCCTCAATTGCTCGGGTACAGCATGGAAGAATTTATGACGCTTAACTGGGCTAAGGATATCACTCCGGCCGATTGGCAAGAATATGACAAAACGATGCTTGAAGAATTGCATCGCACAGGGCAACCGGTACGGTATGAGAAGGAATACTTTCGCCAAGACGGAACGCGCGTGCCGGTGGAGTTGTTTGTTCACCTCTGCCAAGATGCTAAGGGACAGCCACAGTATTACTATGCCTTCGTCACTGACATCACGGAACGCAAGCAAGCTGAAGAAGCGCTCAAAGACACAAAAGCCGTGCTCCAGGCTGCCATGGATCAGAGCCAGGCCGGGATAGCCATCGCCGATGCTCCGGACGGGAGGCTGCGATATGTCAATAGAGCCGGTCTGCTTATCCTGGGCAAATCTGAGGCTGAGATCGTCGTTGATATAGACTTTAGTAAGTATGGTACGGCCTGGCAACTATTTGACTTTGACGGCAGTCGACTCAAGGACGATGAAGTCCCCCTGGCCAGGGCCATCAGGTACGGCGAGACATGGACCAAAGAATTCATCATCCGGCGAGCGGACGGCCAAGATCGGATAGTGTGGGCCAACGCCGCGCCAATTTCGGACGATACCGGCAGAATCAAAGCCGGTATTGTCGTCTTTCTTGACATCACTGAACATAAACGGGCGGAAAAAGAAATAAGGCTTAACGAATCCCGGCTGGAAAGTTTATTGAAAATTTCCCAATATAAAGCAAGTTCTGTTCCAGATTTATTGGATTTCGCGTTAGATGAAGCTATTTCTTTAACCGAAAGCAAGATAGGGTATATTTATTACTATGACGAGGAAAGAAAAGAATTTACACTAAATTGTTGGTCTAAGGAAGTCATGACCGAATGTTCCATCACCAATCCTCAAACCATATATCAATTAGATAAGACAGGGATCTGGGGAGAAGCAGTCAGACAACGAAAACCGATTATCGTCAATGAGTTTCAGGCGCCCAATCCCTTCAAGAAGGGGTATCCCGAGGGGCATGTAAGCCTGCAGCGATTCTTGACTCTCCCGATAAGTATCGATGAAAAAATTGTTGCCGTGGTTGGTGTCGCCAATAAAAACGCGGACTATAACCAAGGTGATGTCCGTCAGCTTACCCTTCTCATGGATTCTGTGTGGTTGATAACTGAACGAAAAAAATCTGAAGAGGCGTTACGGGAGAGTGAGGCCCGTTTCCGTAGTTTCTTTGACCTGCCCTTAATTGGCATGGCCGTAACTACTCCTGAAAAAGCATTTGTCGAGGCCAATGATGAACTTTGTAACATATTGGGTTATCATAAAAATGAACTTATGCAGAGAACGTGGGCAGACCTGACCCATCCCGATGATCTCCAGGCCAATGCCGACCAATTTCAACAGGTTCTCGACGGAAAGAATGATGGCTTTTCCTTAACAAAACGGTTTATTAGAAAAGACGGGTTGGTTATTCATGCCGGCATAACGACCCGCTGTATCCGATGCTTTGATGGGACGATCAGGTACTTTGTGACCCTAGTGAAAGACATTACGAATAGTATGCAGGCAGAAATGTTGCTCCGCAGAAATGAGAAACGGTTAAGGGAAGCCCAACAGTTAGCTCATATCGGATATTGGATTGGTATCCGGATATCGATTTACTCATGTGGTCCGACGAAGTGTTCGGGATAGTTGGCTGGGACGCAGAGCGGTTCCCCGTGACCATGGAATCTTTTAACTCCATAGTTCATCCTGATGATTTGGAAAGATTCGTCACGGAATGGAGAAAGATGCTTATCACTAAGCAAAGATGCAGTATTGAACACCGGGTTCTTCTGCCCGACGGCACAACGCGCTACGTGAATCAATTGGCGGAGTTGATTCACGAAAATGGTGAACCAAATGTTCATGTCATGGGGACAATTCAAGATATTACCGATCGTAAAGAAAAGGAGAGCGCCGAATTAGCTAATCGGGCCAAAAGCGAATTCCTGGCCGCTATGAGTCATGAAATTAGAACACCATTAAATGCCATAATTGGTTTTGCCGATTTGCTCGCGGATGCCAACCTGCCGCCAAAAGAGCTTGAGTTCGCCTCCTCAATCAAGCAAGCCTCCGGAAATCTAATGTTCTTTTTGAATGATATATTGGATTTCTCCAAAATTGAAGCCGGAAAATTTGAGCTGGCTTCTGTCGTTTTCGACCTGTTCGACCTATTAGAACAGACAATCAAGACCTTTTGCGTCCTGGGTGACAATAAGGGGATAAAGCTCCGCTTAAACGCGTCACCAGATTTGCCCAAGGTACTCCGAGGTGATCTCAACGCCCTAAGGCAGGTCTTAACTAATTTGATTGCCAACGCCATCAAGTTTACTCCGGCCGGTGAAGTTGAATTAAAGGTAACCCCACACGAGTATGATCATTCTGCGCCCGAACAACCTGTTATGTTGCTCTGTGCGGTAAGGGATACAGGTATTGGAATTCCTTATGAGCAAAGAGAAGTGATATTTGAGCCGTTTACTCAAGCCGACGCCTCTTCAACTAAAAAATACGGCGGCACCGGCTTGGGACTGGCTATAAGCAAAAAGCTGGTGGAACTCATGGGTGGAGAAATCTGGGTGGAGAGTATCCCCGGTCTTGGGTCAACATTCTATTTCACCACCCGGTTTAGTCTAGTTCCAGAATCTGAGGCGCGCCTATCCGATCAGGGCCGAAAAAAACTATCCGGCAAATTACGTCAATTAAAAATTCTATTAGCTGAAGATGATACTTTAAACCAGATAGTGGCTAAGGAGTCTCTGCGCCGTCAAGGACACTTCGTCGTGGTGGCCAATAATGGAAAAGACGTCCTCGATCTCCTTGAGATGCAGCATTTCGATCTGATTTTGATGGATATCGCCATGCCGGAAATGGATGGCGTCGAGGCAACCCAAGTCATCAGGAACTCTTCCTCCGGACTTTTTGATCCCCGAATTCCGATTATCGCCCAGACCGCCCATGCCTTGAAACGTGATCTGGATAGGTTTATGGAAATCGGCATGAATGGTTGCGTAACTAAACCTATTGATAATTATGAATTAATTTCTGTCATTTGCCATGTGGCGCCCCATCTGACAATCCAAAATGAGGAACCAGAACCTCAGCCTCAGCCCACGGATTACGTTGATAACTTTATACCGATTTTTGAAATTCAGGCACTTAGAGACAAATATTGTGATGACAGAGAGTTGTTCCAAGAAATTTTTGATTTGTTTTTGACTACCATGCCCAAAAGGATAATCGAGATTGGTGCCGCCATTGATACAGATGATCACGAAGAAGTAGTCCTGTTAGCCCATGCCTTAAAGGGCACATCTGCAGTTATGAATGCCGCGGCGATAAACCACACGACCATGAACCTGGAAAAGGCCGCGCTGGATCATGATCTGGTCGGAATAAAATTGCATTGGGAACAACTAAAGATTGAAGCAGATAGACTTAAGAGTATTTCTCCTGATCAGATATTGGGGAGAAAATAAGGTGGTCCGGCTAATCCTGGTTGGCCGCGGGTGTTCTCCTCGATGATATCATCGGTGCCACCTTAACACCATACTTCCAAATCATCCAACAATCTCGTCCCTGCGTCGGAATAAGGAGTCCATATGCCGGAATGGAAAAGAACATTTTGCGCTCTGTGCTACCACAATTGCGGCCTGGAAGTTCAGACTGCGGGACACAAAATCACTAAAGTCCGTCCGGATGTGCATCATCCCCGGACTAAAGGTTATGTCTGCCGCAAAGGATTGAAGATCGCCCATTACCAGGATCATCAGGACCGGCTGACCCATCCCCTGCGCCGGGAAGGCAACACCTTCACCCCAATCTCCTGGGACCAGGCCATAGCCGAAATCGCCGAGAAACTGAGCGCGATCATCCAGAAACATGGCCCGCGGGCTTTGGCCTACATGGGCGGTGGGGGCCAGGGCAGCCATATGGAGACCGGCTTTGGCCGCCGCCTCTTGGGCGCCCTCGGCTCCCGGTATCATTACTCTCCCCTGGCCCAGGAGCTGACCGGTTTGTTCTGGGTCAACGGCCGGGCCTTTGGCCGACAAAATCTGCATCTGGGGCCGGACCTGGATCGCGCCGAGAATTTCCTGGCCATTGGCTGGAATGGATACGTCAGCAACGCCGGGGTCAACCGGGCCCGGAAGCGCTTAGATCAATTCGCTCAGGATCCGGACAAACGGCTGCTTGTGGTGGATCCATTGACCAGTGAGACCGCGGCTCAGGCCAACCTACTCCTGCAACCGCGAATGGGCACCGTGGCTCTGCTCCTGAAATCCATGATTGCCATCGTGCTCCAACAAGGATGGCAAAACGAGGATTACATTGCCGCACATTGCGGTGGGTTTGACCGGATCGCGCCCTGGTTCAAGAATTTTGACGTGGCCGCGGCGCTCCAGGTCTGCCAACTTGACTCCAACGACGTCATTGAACTGGTCCGGCTTTACGCCACCCGGCCCACGGCTATTCGGTCCGACCTGGGTCTGCTCATGGATCGACAAAGCACCATGAACTCGTATCTGGAGATGATCCTGATGGCCGTATGTGGCCGGATCGGGACTCCCGGCGGGAATGTCTTTTATGGGCACGTCATGCCCATGGGGTCACATGTCGACGAACGGGATCCGAAGACGTGGCGCACTCTGGCCACGGGCTTTCCCGAAATCATGGGCTATTTTCCGCCCAATGTCGTCCCGGAAGAAATTCTGTCACCCCAAGAAGGTCGACTTCGAGCCATGATTGTCAGCGGGTCCAACCCTCTGATCTCCTACGCTGATTCCCAAAGCTATGCCCGAGCCTTTAACGAGCTTGAATTATTAGTTACTATTGAGATTTCCATGACCGAAACCGCTCGGCTGAGCCATTACGTTCTGCCGGCTAAGTCAGCCTATGAAAAATGGGATGCCACAATTTTCAGTATCACCTTTCCGGAAATCTACTTCCAGTTGCGTCATCCCGCCTGCGAAACTCTCGGGGAGCCATGGGAAGAAGGCCAAATCTACACCAGGTTGGCCGCCGCCATGGGGCTCCTCCCGGAGATTCCCGACTCTCTCCGCCAGGCCGCCGAAGCCGGTCGGGTGCCGTTTGCCATGGAATTGCTGGCCGTCACCGGCCGGGACAAACGGGCGGCTGCGATGATGCCTTTCATGGCGGCAGAAACATTGGGTAAAAACCTAGGGTCGGCCCATTTGGCCGCTGTTTGGGGCATCATGATGATGTATCCGCAACATGCCGGGCAGGAATTAACCCGGGCCGGGTATCAGGTCACCCCCCTCCTCGGCGAGGAACTGTTCCAACAACTCCTGGATCATCCCGAAGGGATCCTGATCGGCCGTCTGGATCCAGACAATAACCTCGGCGAATTGCGGACTCCGGATAAGAAGATAAATCTGTACATCGAAGAGCTATCAGACTGGATGGATGAGATTGACCCCGAATTGGAGCGGGCTGCGCTGACCAATGAAGAGTTTCCGCTGGTGCTGGTAGCCGGCCGGCATTTCCCCCACACGGCCAATAGTATCATGCGGGATCCGGCCTGGAACGGCCATAAAACCGTGTGCACTATGTTGATCAACCAGGAGGATGCCGAGGCTCTGGGCATAAAGACCGGCCAACCGGTGCTCCTTACCACCGCGGCCGGCCAGGTGACCATCCCGGCCGAGATCTCCGATATTCCGGCCCGCGGCGCGGTGGTTATCCCCCATGGCTTTGGGATGCTGTTCAACGGCCGGGAGCACGGCGTCAATGTGAATACCCTGACCTCAGCCAAACACCGAGACCGAATTGCCGCCACGCCCTGGCATCGTTATGTCCCCTGCCGGGTTGCGTGTTCGTGTTGCGGGTTGCGGGGTCAAGAAGAAGGTGAAAGGATGGAACGATGAATAGTTACCGATAGTTGGAAGTCTATACACTATCCTACGAGCTGGCCATCAAGATACACCATCTTACACTAACGCTTCCAAAATACGAAATGTATGAGGAGGGGAGTCAAGTAAGAAGATCATCGAAAGGCATCACCTCTTGTATCGTCGAAGGTTATGGACGTAGAAAATACAAGGCTGAATTTATAAAGTTCTTGATTTATGCCCATGCCTCATGTGACGAAACCATCGTTCACCTGAACTTCATCAAAGATGTTCATGACCGGAATAAAGAAATCACCCCATTAGCGGACGCTTTCAATGAACTGGGTGCCAAAATAAACAAGTTTATTCAATATGTCGAAGCACACTGGCGTTAACCCGTAACACGCAACACGTAACCCGTAACTCGTAACTCGAAACAGAGGAATCTAATATGGATTGTAGTATTGAAGAACGCGACGGCATGAGCTATGAGGGGATGATTATCCGCCCCCCGAGTGAAGCTTACAGTATTCTGCTCCAGGCCACCGTCGGCTGCTCGCACAATAAGTGCACTTTTTGTGGTACCTATAAAGACAAACGGTTTCGAATCAAAGACGATCAGACCATCTTTGGTGACCTGGCCTGGGCCGCCAAATATTGCCGACAGCAAGACAGGTTGTTTATCATGGACGGGGACGCCTTGATCATCCCTCAGCCGCGCCTGGTGGCCATCTTGACCGAGATCAGGGACAAGCTTCCCTGGGTCAGGCGAGTGGGGACCTATGCCAATTCCAAAGGCATCAAGATGAAAACAGACGAGGAATTGGTTCAGCTCCGGGAGTTGGGGCTCAAAATCATCTACTTGGGGGTGGAATCCGGAGATGATGTTACTCTGCAAAAAATCAACAAAGGGGCTACGGCCCAGAAGCTGATCGATATGGGACGGAGGGTTAAGGCGGCCGGGATCAAACTCTCGGTCACCGTTCTCTTAGGTATTGGAGGACGGGAACGCTCCCTGGAACATGCCCGGAATACCGGCCGGTTGCTTACCGCCATGGATCCGGATTACGTGGGGGCCTTGATGCTTATGATCCTGGACGACACTCCTTTGGGTCAGGAATACCGGGCCGGTCGGTTTACTCCGCTGGAACCTCTTGAACTCTTGAAAGAACTCCGAGAGATGTTTGTCCATACCGACTTATCGGGCGGCTTGTTCTTTGCCAACCATGCCTCCAATTACCTGCCCATCAAAGCCCGGCTGCCCCATGATAAGGCCAAGACCATCAAGCGGATCGATGAGGCCCTGTCCGGTCAGGTGGCCCTCCGTCCAGAATGGATGCGGGCGCTTTAGACGTCATGGAGTTAAGTCGGCCCCGGATAAGGATAAGCCTGCCACGTCAACGATTAACCAGGTTGTTTGGCCGGTGACGATTATGCAATATGATGTCAGCACTAAAATCCTGATCGCGAAATGTGGTCGCGAAATAATTCACCGACTGATCGGGATACGTCTAACGGACGATGACGTTTTAGAAGAACTGCCTCAAGAAACGGTTAGTCTGAAACGAGCCGATGCCGTTATCATGGTCACTGATAAAACCGGAAATCGCCGGATTGTTCTAATTGAAATTCAAACCGCCTGGGACCGGGACGTGCCGCTTCGACTTCTTGACTATCGCACCCGTTATCGGTTAAAATATGGACTAGAAGCGATCTCCAGTGTGTTGCTCTTGCAACCGTCCGGTCAGGCCGTGGCTCAGTATGAGGATAATGAAGTCTCGTTCCGGTTTCGTCTGATCCGGGTCTATGATCTTGATGCCCAGGATATTGTTCAGGAGGGCCTCATTTGCTTGATGCCGTTCGTTCCTTTGATGCGTCACGGAAAGGACCTGGTCGGCCAAGCTGACGATTTGATCTATGAAAGCTCCTTACCCCGAAAAGACAAAGCCGACATGTTAGGCGCAATGGCCATCTTCTCCAGTTTGGTGTCGAGAGATATACCCCGGATGTTGTTTTCCAAAAGGAGGGACATCATGATTGATTCTCCGGCGTACGAAGTGTTCAAGGAAGTGGTGTACGAAGATGTATGGAAGGATCTGACTGAGAAGTATCAACTGGAGGGCCTTACAGAGGACGAAAAAAAAATTAGGCTGGCGATGTTGCTGCTCCAATCTCGGAACGATGTGATCAAGATTCTGAAGTTTCGGTTTGAAACTCTTCCGCCTGCCATTGTCCAGGCTATTAATGAACTTTGGCATCCGGATATATTAGATAAACTCCTCATTAGTGCGGTTACAGCGCCGTCCTTAGAACAATTTACTCACGAGATGGACGAGGAGTTGGCCCGAAGAGCCCAGTTGAAGTAACTGCCCCGCTGCTTGACTTTAGACCAAGGTGAAATGACTGTTTTCGGATACGCGCAAGGTAGACTCATGCATGAGTAATCAATGAATATCAGCCAGGAAACTGCAACAAATCAGCAGGGCCACCAGGGCGGTCTCACCGCGGTGCCGGGGGTGGCTGTGGGCCATTTTACCGACCCGGCCCACTGGACCGGGTGTACCGTAATTCTGACCGATAAGCCGGCTCCAGCCGGAGTGGACGTTCGGGGCGGGGCGCCGGGGACATTGGGGACGGACTCATTGCGGCCCGGCAACATGGCCGGATATCTCAACGGGCTGTTTATTTCCGGGGGATCGGCCTTTGGCCTGGAGGCTTCCTTTGGGGTGATGCGTTACCTCAAGGAACGAAACATCGGTCTGGTGACGGCCTTCGGTGTGGTCCCCAAAGTGGCTGCGGCCGTGATTTATGACCTGGGAGTGAACGCATCAGATCGTCCGCCCGGAGTCGAGGCCGGGTATGCCGCCTGCTTGAATGCCACCAAGGACCCGGTGGTTGAAGGTTGCGTGGGGGCCGGGACAGGGGCCACGGTGGGAAAGCTGGCCGGGCGGGAAAAAGGCATGAAGGGTGGCCTGGGCTCGGCCTCGATCTGTACCGATTATGGCCTGATCGTCGGGGCCCTGGCCGTAGTCAACTCCTGGGGAAACATCATTGAGCCCGGTTCCGGGGCTATCCTGGCCGGAGCCAGAAACAACCCTACCGGTGGATTTATCGATCCGATAGCCTTAATCAAATCCCAGCCGCCCAAATCCAATCTGGCCTTTGCCAACACTACCATTGGTGTGGTGGTCACCAATGCCGAACTGGATACGACGGCCATGACCGTGGTGGCCAAGATGGCCCATTCCGGCCTGGCCCGGGCGGTCAATCCTTGCCACACCCTGTTCGATGGTGACGCGATTTTTGCCCTGTCGGTGGGCCACCAACTGGTCCCAGATCCCAATGCCGTCGGCATCCTGGCCGCCGAGGCCATGGTCCAGGCCATCATCTCCGCCGTAAAACACGCCTCTTCCGCTCCAGGGTTCCCCAGTTGGGCTGAGGTCCACCGGGCGGGATGACGCAGTTTGCGAATCGGTTATATCATTCCCCAACAAATCGAAGTTTCAAGCTTATTCGCCCAAAATTAACGCCGGCGACGAACGCCTCAATCGCCTCCATGGCATGGAGGATATCTTTCAGATAAAAAATATAATCTCTCATAGATAGATCATTTCCTTCATGATCGTCGGCCTTAATTCTTCTCTGATGGTACTTTGAGGAACTACATCTACCGCCCGGCCCAACTTCTCCTGGAGGAACATTGAAAGACTTATAAGATCTATCAAATTAGCCTCTTCTTCAAACTCGACCAACACATCAATGTCACTTTGGCCGTTTTCCTCAGACCGGGCATAGGAACCAAAAATCCCTTTTATGTCGGCTTTGTACTTCTGCCTGGCCAGATCCTTGCACGGCCTCAACATCTCCAATAGTTGGTTGACTCCCAGGCCTGCCCCTTGGCTGCTCTTTATTGGCTCATCCATCGGTCGTTTTGCGCTCCCAATCTTCCTCACCATTGCGTGTTATCCAAGCCTATCCATAAGTAACTACATTTTATCTCACCAATAGCATTTAGTCAAGCGAGAGACTCAGACTATCAGGGAGTTCAATAAAGATATCACGACTGATGAAACTGGCCGGGCTGATGGTCTGCTTCATCCAAGTTCCAAAGCGTTTGGATGAGCAAACCTTTCAATCAAATCCGGTTAAGGCGATCACTTAACAATATTCAACCACCCTGCCTGGCGCCATTGGGCCTGACCAGAGCAGCCTTCACCAAGGCAGCCGATCCTGGGTCACGGCCTTAAATGTAGAACACCTGACATTTCATAATGCGATAGCCGGAACATCGGCAAATTTTAGGAATAGTTGAATTGACAATGGACCGCGTCTCATATAATATCGCCGGGCGCTAGTAGACAATCTCTCAGTTGTTTCACCATACTTGAGCAATTCCACTCCACGATTTCAGGCCGTACCAAGCGTAGGCGACGGATAAATTCCTATTCAGATGAGGGGTTCTATATTATTTTCGTCTATCTCTTCTGATGGTTACACGAAAGGAGAAAGTGATGATGATTACCGATATGGAGCGTAGAGATTTCTTGAAGTATTCGGCTGCCGCGGGCGTCTTATTGGCCGCCGGAAACACATTTGGAGAAAATGCCTCGGCGGATGGAGGAAAGGACCCGGCGCAGGTGAACTCTAATATCGTGGAGGTGGACAAGGTCACTATCTGGGTGCTGACGGATAATTATTATGATGCCTTGAGACCGGACAATAAGATCACCAAACGGTATCGCGCCACCCCAGGCAAGTCGATCCACGCGGAACACGGCCTGTCTTATTACGTGGAGACCGTTGTCAACGGCCAAACCAGTACTTGCATGTTCGACTATGGACTTGATCCCGTGGGGGTCCTCAACAACCTGGCCCTCCTGGGAATAGACATTGGAAAATCGAATGCTTTCAGCTTGAGCCACGGTCATTTTGATCACTTTATGGCCGCAGTGGAAATTCTGAAGCAGAATCGGCCGCGTCTGCCTAAGGATGCTCCGTTCTATGTTGGCGAGGAGGCTTTTGACCGTCGCTACATCCTTCGGCCGGGTGGCACCGACCTGGTTGATCTCGGTCAACTCAAGAAAGAAGACCTCGAAGCTTTGGGCTTGAAGGTGGTTGTGGTCAAAAACTCCACGCCGATCATCCCGGGCGCCTATTTCACCGGACACATCGAGCGCCTCACGGCCTACGAAAAGATGGCTCCAAATCTGTTGATCAAGCGGGGCGAGAAACCCGAACCTGACGATTTCCGGGGGGAACAGGGTCTTTTCTTCAAAGTAAAAGGTAAAGGTCTGGTGATTTTATCGGGCTGCGCTCATGTCGGAATTGTCAACACGGTCAAACAAGCCCAGAAGGTCGCCCAGACCGAAAAGATCTTAGGAATTATGGGCGGATTCCATCTGATCAATAAGCAACCGGAAATCATCCAGAGCACGGTGGCCGATATCAAATCGATGAAGCCGGAGTTTATAGCCCCGACTCACTGTACCGGCTTCGAGGCCATAGTCGCCTTCCAAAAAGAAATGCCCAATGAATTCATTCTAAATACGGCCGGGACCCAGTATACACTTTCGGCGTGAGACACGCCTCCTTCGCTCCCGCCTTCCCTATCTGGTTGGCCCGAATTCCATCGAGCGGGATGAACATCGGACCGATTTATTTAGGTAATGCAAGTTTTTTCCTGCAATTTTTTTTTGAGCGTGTTAACATTGCGATAGAGGCAGTTGGAATAGAATTGATTTACTGGTATGACCCGGTGCTGTCAATCCCATTGCCCTACCCCCCACGGGAGAAGGAGAGCAACCAAAGAGTCCTCCTTGCAGAGTGGCACCCCACGGGGAATTTACAGTTTACAGAAAGAACTTTACACTACTCGATTGCTGAAAATCAAATTGAACAATTTAGCTGTTTTTCGTTTGACAAACAATTAAAAGATTCATTATAGTTCTCTCTGTCCCTCCTTATTACAACACCTCCTTATCCAACTGTTCTTCAATGAGATAAGACACGGGATATCTGGGGCGGGGTCTTCTATCATAAATTCCGGATTCCTATCATCACGCCTCTTGCATCGATTGATGACATAAGCAGGGCACCCTGTAATACTAATCCCTGAGAATGGATCAATCCACTTCAATGTTCAATGCAATTTGGATTTTTGATTCCAAAGGGACATATAGAAATTGAATGAAACGCCACAACTACAATCTCAGAGGCAATCCATCGTCCTCCTCGGCGATTTTAATCCCAAGATATTCCAGCCATTATGGTTTGGCATGGAGGGCCTTATTGGAAAACAAGAAGCAAAAGATGCCGAAATAAACATCATTCATCCCAAAATCGTTTCGTTTTCTTTAGCCTGGCTACGGATTCAGATATTGCCTGAACAATTTTCGGTCGAAACGCAGCAGGAATCGTATTTTGAGGCTTTGAGAGATCTAGTTGTTGGAACATTTAAGCTACTGAGCCACACTCCCCTCAGAATGATGGGAATAAATCGGGATATGGATTTTGCAGTTAATTCAAAAGAATTCTATCACCAAGTCGGCCACAAATTAGCTCCCAAGGAGATATATCATGGTATTCTCCACTCGCCCGGTCTGCGTAGCCTGTCCATTGAAGAAAATCCCAGACAAGATGGACAAAAAGGCTATATCAGATTGACGGTACAACCATCGAATGGACACCATCTGGGCATCGTTTTTAGTGTGAACGACCATTATGAGGTCAAAGAACCCGAAAAATCAATAGGAGCATCAGAGTTAATTGAGATTTTGGAAAAAATTTGTAGCCAATCTTTTGAACGATCAGAAAAGATGATCCTGTCCCTTTTGGAGAGACTATGAGCATACAGACGACTTCGGCCTCGGAACAATTATGGCAGGATAATGTCCCGGAGAAGCGGGATTCGTCCAGCACGGAAACTCCTTCTATCATCAATCAAATAGGGAGTGACCTTTTATTAAGCCATTTCGGGCAACCAATAGGCCGTATAATTCCTACAACTGTGGAAACGGTCACCACAATCGAATCCTCTGTCGTACAGCCGCCTCCATCCCCTTCAAGGCAAGACACATTTATATCCCTACAAAAGTGGGAGGGAACTGTTTCTTACATTGGTGAGGAATCGTTTATGGCGTGTCTATTCGATTTGACGGCACCCGGGCCGGATGAGGAGGCCGAAATCCCGATCAAGGAAATATCCTTGGATGATAGGGAGCTCTTAAAGCCAGGAGCAGTTTTCTATTGGAGCATAGGTTACCAAGACAGCAAAAAAGGACAAAGGACGCGAGCTTCGAAAATCCGATTCAGACGATTACCTGCTTGGAGAATTGAGGAAATAAAAGGAGCAGAAGATGACGCCCGAAAGATCGGTGATCTTATCGGCTGGACAAGAGAATCTGATTCAGACGATTACCTGCTTGGAGAATTGAGGAAATGAAAGAAGCAGAAGATGACGCCCGAAAAAAATGATGAATCAAGACCTCCTTCTTCAGACGAGGTAGAGATCTCAGTATTCGGACCCGGTTTTGGCGAGTGTATCGTTTTACATGTTGGAGAAAATAATTGGATTATCGTCGATTCCTGTATTCAGGTAGATCAAAAGGTTCCTGCCGCTTTGGCCTACCTAAAAAAGATTGGGGTTAACCCTGGCGACGCAGTCAGATTGGTAATCGCAACTCATTGGCATGACGATCACATTCGTGGCATAGGGAAAGTCCTTGAAGCCTGCAATACAGCCCAATTTATATGTTCGGAAGCGCTGAACACCGCAGAATTTTTGACACTTGTGCGTGCTTATGGTAAGAGAATAATGATGCAGCAGACCACAGGTATCGACGAGTTTAATCATGTTCTTGATATCTTAGGGAAAAGGGCTAAATCAGCCACGCGAAATGATGTGCCGAAATTTGCAATCGCAGACCGAATACTGTGGGACAAAGGAAATAGCAGACTCGGAAACACATCGATATCTTGCCGTATTTCCGCACTGTCACCGACGGATGCCGCCAGCCTGGCAAGCAAACTTGAAATTGTTGATCTATTACCACATGAAAAGGATTCCAAACGTCGGCTTCAGGCGCTCACCCCGAATCAAGCAGCAGTTGTGTTGTGGGTCAATGTCGGTGGAGTGCATGTTTTACTTGGCTCTGATTTAGAAGAAATAAGCGGCTCGAATATGGGCTGGTCGACGATTGTTCAGTCAGCCATTCTTCCAGAACAAAAAGCTCGATTCTTTAAGATTCCACATCATGGCTCGCGGACCGCTCATTGCGACAGTGTATGGAGCGATATGCTGGAAGCCAATCCGATAGCGGTCCTCACTCCCTTCCGGAATGGCTCGGTCACATTGCCCACGCCAGATGATCTTCGCAGGATTATAGCCCTCAGTCCAAATACTTACGTCACTGCCGCCCCCACCTTGTCCCGCTCGAGAAAGAGAATTCCAGCCGTCGAAAGAACGATCAAAGAAATTGGCGGTTCTATAAGGCAAATCCAACACGTTATGGGCCATGTCCGTTTTCGCATACGTCCGCTAGGGATAGGTAAGATCGAGCTCTTCGGTAGTGCCGCTCAATGTATGGGAGAAAATTTCCGGCCAAAGTGTAATAGGTAGTATTGATGGCATATAACTAATGGCTCAACTAATATGCTCATCATACTGACAATGCGTTTTTTCTGTATATGGGTTCGGTAGGGCCTCGTCAGCCCCTTGGCTGCCTTGCCCAAAGTCGGCGTTGCTCTCCCAGACTACTCGGGCGGCATCTGTTCCCCCTGCTGTCCGTACCTGATGTGTTGGCGGGACTGGATCCCCGTAAAACGGCGGTTGATCACATTGCAGTGCCGCATCCCCTTCTTTCATCCAAGGATAAATGGGCAATTGAGGGTGATGTTGAAGCAGCCTGATGGTTGCCGGGGCGTCATGCGTGCTTTAGACGTTTCGTGGAGGTTGGGTGGCCTGAAGCCCTGAAGTTGGCGTACGAGCTGCCGGAGGTTTTGCGGTAAGTCGCGCCAAGGTTAAGACACTCAGACCAAGGGCAAGATATCTTCATCACGATTAAGAACGAACGCCGGAACACGTTGGGGCGACGGTCATCCTTAAACCGCTACCCGAAGAGCCGGAAAAGCCCCACCTGCCAGGTTCTACAGATGGGGCTTTCTTGATATTTTATATTGTTACATCGGGTTCACGCCCATGGCGGCAAGCGGTTTTTCTAAGTCAAAGTCACCGCAGCCCACCACCAGCATCTTCCCATCACTCGTTTTGCATTTCTTGATATAGGAAGTCCTTAAGGCGTATTCGCCTTTCTTTCCTGGTCGCTCCCACATGTAGGAGACCCACCCCTCCCCTTTTTCAAGGGCCAGTTTGTTCATTGCGGCAAAGAACAGTTTACCATTTTTATCTTTCATATTGATCTGCATTTTTCCAATCAAAGTGGGTTTGATCGGATGGAGAACCATAATTCCTTCCATGTTATGAACCCAGAGATACGTCCCTTTAAAAATGAAGGGGCTGTCTTTTCCCAAGAATTTTGGAAAGGCCTGGCTGCCCTCTTTTTCCAAAAGGCTGCAGGCTTGATTGATCTTATCCATAATCTCTTGTGGCGTAGGCTTGCCATTTGCCGCAGTGGTAACGCAATATGCTTCGGATTCGGCCGCCAGCTTAGTTGCCTGTTCGCTAATGTTGGGGGCCGGACTTTGAGCCAGTCCAATCGAAGCCGCAAAAGCAAGACACAGGCAGACAATAATTATCTTCATAGTCCAATTTGGTCTTAGCATGTGGAACCCTCCTGTTGTTTGATGAAATAGTCCCTAGATTGTGGCGCCACCGGGCCGGGGCCAGGTCATTTAAGCCGGCTCATCTCCTCTGCCCGCAGTTCCCGCCGAAGAAGTTTCCCGACCTTAGACTTGGGCAGCATGTCCCGGAACTCTATATATTGAGGAACCTTGTACCCGGCCAGTCTTTGCCGGCAGAAACGGGTCAGGTCGTGGCCGGTGACGCCCTTAATGTCTTTCTTGAGCACGACGAAGGCCTTTATTCTCTCACCCACTTTATCATCGGGTACGCCCACGACGCAGGCCGCGATAACCGCGGCGTGGTCCTGGAGCACGCTTTCTATCTCCGAGGCTGAGACCCGGTATCCCTTGTGTTTTATGGTGTCCATGGTCCGGTCAACGAAGTAGAGCCAACCTGCCTCATCTATCCGGACCACGTCTGCGGTGCGGTAAAACACTTTACCATCCAATTCGATAAAGGCTTTGGCCGTCTCCTCCGGTTTGTTCCAATATTCCTTAACCATGGGATCAGAGTGGACCAAAATCTCGCCGGCCTGGCCGATCGGGGCCGACTCCATAGTGAGGGGATCAATGATCCTGACCTCTTTGCTGGCCATAACCTTACCCATGGCGCCGGGGGGCAGGTCGCAGTCCGGAGGGCTCATGGATACGCCGCCCACGGTTTCCGTGGCCCCATACCCGATGTAGATGGGGTACTTGAACTTTTGTTGCCAGCGCTCCGCCAGATCCTGAGGCAACACGTCGCCCCCGGAAAAACAGTATCGTAGGGAACTCAAGTCATACAGGTCGAGGCGATCGTGCTCGATAATCATGCGGAACAAGGTCGGCACGCCGATAAGAGTTTTGACTCGATGGCGGGCGACGTCATCCATCAAGGCGTCGAGATTGACCCTGGGCGCCAGGATGACTGTCCCGCCGTGGACCAACATCGTGCCCAGGCCGGTGGTCTGACCCAGAATATGGAATACCGGAGCCGACCCCAAAATGACGTTCTCATCTAATGGAAACAGGAGCGCACAAGTGGATATCTGTTCGTGGGCCCTTTCAACCACCAGGCGATGGGTGATCGGCACCCCCTTAGGATGCTTGGTTGTGCCGCCGGTGTAGAGGATCTCGGCCAGATCGTCGGGGTCGGCCGGGTGCGAGGCAACCGGTTCAGCGCCGCTATCCAGGAGCTTAGTCAGCATGATGCTGTGCGCCCCCTGCCCCGCCTTGCCCCGGGGGACCTTATCGAACAGCCAGCCGAACAACCGTTTATACAGGGGTAATAGATCGGCCATGCTGCTGACGACCACCGTTTTGAGTTGGGTCGCGTCCATCACCCGGATCACGTAGCCGTAATTCCGGTCCGTGCAAACCACGGCCTTGGCTCCGGTATCGTTGGCAATATACTGAAGATCAAAGGGGGTATACATGGGCGTGATGGGGCAAACCACCAGCCCGGCCTTAAGCGCCCCCAACCAGGCGACTACCCACTGCACCGAATTGGGCAGATAGAGGATTATCTTGTCTCCGGGAACCAGGCCCTGACGCAACAGTCCGGAGGCGAAGCGGTCCTTGAGTTTGTTGATCTGAGCGTAGCTGTAAGCCGTACCCAGATAAAGAACCGCCGCCTTATGCGAGTAGCGGGCTGCGACCCTTTCGAAGGTCTCATGAATATTGCTTAATTCAACAATTGGTTTCATCGGTTACACTCCGAAATAGGCTGATTTGATCTCCGGATTCTCCATGAGTTCCGGCCCTGAGCCGGTTAGAGTCAGCATACCGTTTTCAATCACGTAGGCGAAATCCAGCATGGGCAACAGAGGTCTGGCAAACTGTTCGGCAATGACCAGGGTCACCCCGGTTTCCCGGCGGATCGCTTTGAGCGCCTTGACCAGTTGAGACTGCATGGCCGGGCTGAGGCCCAGCAGCGGTTCGTCTAATAACATCAACTTGGGCCCTACAATCATGGCCATGGCGATGGCCAGCATCTGCTGTTCTCCGCCGCTGAGGAAGCCGGCCTTGCGTTTTCGCCACCGGGCCAGATTGGGAAAAAGATTGAAGCCCATGTCCATCCCGTGCTTGATTTCCTCCCGGTTACGCAGGTGTCCGGCTATTTTTAGGTTCTCATCCACCGTGCTATCCGGGAAAATGGGGTGACGTTCCCGACAGAGAACAATACCGTGTTGGGCCCGGATGTGAGGAGGCATATTACTAATATCTTGGCCCTCAAACAGGATTTGGCCCATGACGGTGATGCGGACGCCGCCTTTGCGCCTCTCCTTGATCCGCATATCATGGATCAGACCGCTAATAGTGTTCATCAGGGATGTCTTGCCAGCGCTGTTCGAGCCGATGACACCCACGATTTGGCCGCTTCGGATTTCCATAGACAGTTCATTGACTCCTATGGCATTTTCATAAAAGACCATTAAATTCTTGACTTCCAGCATGGCTTAGTCCTCCGTCTCACTGCCCAGGTATGCGGACTTGACTTCCGGGTCATTCATCACCTCTTGGGGCGCACCATGGGCGATTTTCCGGCCAAAATTTAGGACTATCACCTGGTTGGCAATGCGGAAGAGTTCCCGCAACCGGTGTTCCACCATAATGATTGTGGCGCCTTGGGCCATCAACTTGTCGATAACCGGGACCAGGCTGGCCACTTCAGCCAGGCTCAGACCGGAAAAGAGCTCGTCCAGCACATAGAGATCAGGCCGCAGTGCCATACACTTGGCCAATTCCATGCGTTTCAGGTAGCCGTGGGGGAGCGACCCGGCCCGCTGGGTGATAACCTGGGAGTCGCGTTCGAAACCAACCTCTTCTAATAGATCCTTGGCCACGGCATCCCGATCGCCGTATTTCCCCCCGGCCAGGCGCCTGACCCGGGATGAGAACAGAGGAATAATCAAGTTCTTGAAGGCCGGCAGTTCATAAAATGGCTTGACCATCTGAAAGGACCGGGCCATGCCGAGGGCGGCCACTTTATATGGCGGTAACCCGGTCACGTCCTGTCCCTTATATAATATCTGTCCCTGATCCGGCTTCACAAAGCCGGTCAAGAGATTTACTAAGGTGGTTTTTCCTGATCCGTTCGGGCCGATAATCCCTAAAACCTGGTTGGCCTTTAGCTCAAAGCTCACTCCGTCCACGGCCTTGATACCCCCAAAAGAACGGGCCAGGCCTTTCGCTTCGAGAATAACGTCATCGCTCATTAGCTCACCTCAACCCAGCGTTCGAACTGACAATATTTGCGCTGCAAGAAATGGAAGATGCCTTCAGGCAACCCCACCGTAAACACAACCAGCAACACCGCGTAGATCACACTTCGAAGGCCACCCAGCCCGCGCAGAAGTTCGTTTAAAGGCACCAGGATGAAGGCACCCAGCAGCGATCCGGCTAAGGTGCCCACCCCACCCACTGCGGCTGCCGCGATGGGGATGATCGAGTAGTCCAGGGCAAAGACGGGAATACCCACAAACATGTAAGCATGGGTCATAAAGGCGCCGGCCAGGGAGGCGATAGACCCGGCAATGAGCAGGGCCTGGGCCTTGTACAGGTAGATGTTGATGCTGCCGGACATGACTGAGCGGTCGTTATCTTTTATCCCTTTGAGTACCAGACCGTAGTCGGAATTCATCAGCCGACGAAACCCGAACAGAGCCGCCCAGACAGCGACCATGGCCACGATGAACTCCACGTCAACTGAGGGCAACTGGCCCAGGCCGCTGATTCCCTCCGTGCCGCCGAAAATCTTGGTGGCCTCGATGATCCGCTCCAGCATCAGGGGCAGAACCAGAGTGACCATGGCGAAATAAATGCCCCGGAGTCTCAAGACAGGTAATAACATGATGGTGCAGATTACTGACCCGATCACAGCCGCCAGAGGGATGGTCAACCATGGAGGAAGTCCATAATAGTGGTTCAATATGCCGGACACGTAGGCCCCGACACCGAAGAATAGGGCCTGCCCCAGCGAGACCATTCCGGTAGAGGCCAGCATGTCCCAGGAAATGGCCAGGAGGGCGAACATCGCGGTGGAAACCAAAACTCTTTGCCAATAAAGGGGTGCCACGAGTCCTAAGATGACCAGAGCCACCACCGGGATGACCCTGGGGCCCAGCAGATAGAGCATCTCCCGCCAGGAATTGAGAGCGAATATGTCCTCGCTGCGGGCATGGATTCCCCGGTCGATCCTTTCCAGTCTTCGTCCCGCCGACTTATCATTTTCTTTCAAGTTCTTTCCTCCAGTTCCTTCTGATGGCCGAACAGCCCCGAAGGTTTGACGATCAGGATAATCAGAATGGCCACCAGGCTGACGATCATCGTCCAATGTGTCCCAAGATATGTGGCTGTTATAATTTGGCCATAGCCGATTAAAAAGCTGGCCGCGATCAACCCTCCCGTGCTGCCTAATCCGCCCATGATGCAGACGGCCAGGGAGTTGATCATGACGTCATATCCCTCATTTACGGCAATGGTTCCGAGGGGGAGTATAACCAGGGCGGCCACGGCCGCGTACGCACCGCCAAAGGCCATGGACAAAGCAGCCACCCGGTCGGCATTGATGCCCAGGGTCAAGGCCGTTCTTTCATCCTGGGCGATACCCCGAAAAGCCAGACCGGTTTTGGTGTAATGGGTAAAAAGCCAAAGAAAAACCGTCAAAACTATCCCCGAGGCCACTACCAGCAAACGCTGAGCGTCAACCAGGGTATTGCCCAGGGGAACGGAGGCATCAACAAAGACGGGGAGAGTAAATTCAAACCCGACAAACCCAAGGAACCGGAATAGTTCCAGGATAGCCAGACCGATGGCAAAGGTGGCGATAACCTCGCTGACAACTAATCCTCGCACTCGAAGCAACACGACCCGATAAATTACCGCGGCCAGGGCGCCGGTTATGATTACGGCTGCAGGAGCGGCGATCCAGTAGGGAAAATGGAGTTCGGTCAGGCACAGATAGGTCAGAAAGCCGGCCGCGATGTATAGGGCGCCGTGGGCGAAGTTGGCCACTCCGCTGATGCCGAAGGTTATGTTGAACCCTAAAGCCGCCACCACCAGGATAGCGCTGTTGATGAATCCATAAACAATGGTCATGGTGATCATGGGGCCTCTCCTTACTTATTTTTCTTCATCCAGGTCGGAAGTTGAATCTTGGCTTCGGCTACCGATTCAGGATAGACGATGACTCTCTTGCCGTCTTCGGTCCATTGGAAGAAGCAGCCTAAGGCTTCCTTGGAGGGGTCATTCCCATAGATAACCTGGTGTCCGGGTGAGAATTTCAAGTGGCCCATGGTGGTATCGACCTCAGCCTTGGCCAGGGCCGCCACAATGGCATCGGGATCCAGGCTGCCGGCCCGCTCGATGGCCTCTTTCAGGAGGTAGACCGAAACATAGGAAGGAGCCGGCCCATGTCCGGCTTCAATTTCCACACCGAACTTGGCTTTGTAAGCCTCATAAAAAGTCTTGGCCGGGGTATACTTGGCCGAGGGCAAGTCGCCCAACTCAAAGACGCAGTTCAGCACGCCGCCGATCTTGCCGTTAAAGGTCTTCCAGGCCCCTGGGCCGGTTAAAGGAGAGATGAAGCCGGCCAGCAGCGCCGGGACCTGCATAGACCGCCATTGTTTGACCAAAGTACCACTCTGGGGCATGTCGAAAATAGGCAGGATAACCTCAGCATTCAATGTCTTAGCCTTCATCAGCGCGGGAGCGAAGTCGCCGGCCCCGACCGGAAAGGTTTCCAATCCGAGTACCTCCCAACCCATCTTAGCGGCGATCTTGCTCACCGCGTCGGCCGTAGCTCTGGCCCAGGCCACGTCCTGGATCATGATCAGAACTTTCTTGTATTGGAACTCTTGATGCAGAAACTTCATTACGCCCGTTATGTAACCCACTAGATATTTAGAATTCAGGCAGGTCCTGAAGACGTATTTATATTTGGGATCCTGTTCAACCTTGGCCTCGGAAGCCGGACTCATGGCGATAGTCCCCAGGAGCGGGATCTTATACTTGGTCAGCATATCCATCCCGGCCATCAGGGCCTCAGACCGAAATGGGCCGACGACCAAAGCAGTTGGTTTCTTTTCCAAAATTAATTTTTCCATCCCTAACAAAGCTTCCGGCACGGGTACGCCTGGAGCGGCATCGCGGATGTCAATCGACTCAACCTTCATCGGCAGGTTCTTGCCACCGACTTTCACTCCACCCTTGGCATTGATCTCTTCCACGGCCAACTCCACCGCCTTGATAGATTCTTTGCCTTCCAAAAAAGTCAGGGAGGTGGGCACCCCGATCACTACCTGGCCATCCGCCGCAAACGTGGTCTTCAGTTGAAAAAGGGATAGGGTAAAGAAAATAAAGAAAGTGAAATAAACGATTCTTTTCATTGTGTTGTCCTCCCTGGTTAGAAGTGAAAGGGACATCGAACTCTAAGACCTGATCTGGCTCAATGTGACCGGTTTGGGGGATTAAGGGTGATCTAAGAAATGCTTATGCAAAAGGCGTTCCTACCAGCCCTTGATGTTAACATCCTAATTATTAATCAATTTATGATCAGGTCCGATAAGGGGCCCTTGGAAGTGTTACCTTTAGTTACAACCTCAAAAGGAGATCTTAATCATCCAACCGGATGCTATCCATATTATATCTCATAATTAAGCCAGTTACACCATATGTAGTTTAAGGAAACACATCCCGCGCCAGTGTATCAAAAGGAAGCACTCTCAACCGCCCCGGCCACGGCAGAAGTACAATAAAGACACCTGGCCACCTTGGAGAACTTCAAAAAAATGTTGACATTTGGGTGGCGGAAGATGACAAATAGAGAACATACAGAGGCAAGAATGAAACTTAGGTCGTCCATATTCTTCAAGTTGATCCTGTTTATTACTCCCTTGGTGTGCCTGCCGATCGCCGCGGTCGGTTACCTGGCCACTCAGGCGTCGGTGGATCGGGTCAACCGATTGGTCCGTCAGGAACAAATGCTCCAGTTGGAGGCCACGGCCAAGAAGATCAATGACGTCTTTTTCAGTTGCCGCCTGGACTTAGAAACTCTTTCCAATTTGCCCACCTTAGAGGATTTCCACCTGGCCCGCTCTTTTCGACTGAAAGCCGAAGAGGAGTTCAACCGGGATAATCTGATCAGGATATTCTCCAAATTCATTGCCCGGACCACGTATTATCAAGCTATCATCTTCCTTAACGCTGAAGGCGTAGAACAAATCAAGGTCACCTGCGACGGCCCGGCCAAAGACCATCTTCGCCGTAACACGGAAGATTTTTTCCGAGAAACCAGCGCCATGAAACCCGATGGGCTATTCTACTCCGGCATCCTCGACAAACCCTCGCGAAACATATTTTTCCTGGAAATGGCCAAGCCTTTTTATACAGGTTGGCGGGAGATGGCCGGGGTGGTCTTGATCGAAGTGGATTTTGAGAAAATTGTAGAGATAGTCAAAAGCATCAAAATAGGCCGGAGGGGCTATGCTTTTATGGTCGATCAGTTGGGGCAATGCATCGCTCATCCTCACTTCGAGCCATATGAACTCAAGTTCAGCGACTATTCCGACCCCGGCCTCAACAAGCTGGCCTTGGAGATGAAGACTGGGCTCTCCGGCTGGAAGAGTTACAACTTCCAGGGCGAGACCAAGGTCGCCGCCTTCGCTCCCGTGCCCAGTATGGGCTGGTCGCTAGCCGTGACCATTCCATTGGAGGAGTTTAGAAAGGAGGCTCTGGCCATCCAGACCAAAGTGATAGAAGTGGTGGTCGTGGCTCTGATTTTGACCGTGACCGGATTGGCGCTTCTGTCCTATCACCTGCTGCGCCCGGTTCGCCGCCTGGTCAACGCCACCAACCGCATCGCCGGCGGCGACTTGAACCAGGAGATTCGAGTTCAATCCAGTGATGAACTGGGGGAGTTGACGGAATCATTCAACCGCATGGTGGTCAATCTGTCCCGAATTCAAAACGAGCTGGTTCAGTCGGAAAAACTTATTTCCTTAGGCCGTCTCTCGGCCGGGGTGGCCCACGAAATCCGGAACCCGCTCAATGCGATTAAGGGGGCCATCGTGCACTTGAAACGCCGGAGGCCGGATGACGCCCTGATCATCGAATACACCCAACTGGTCCTGGAGGAAATAGACCGCCTCAGCAATTTCGTTACGGAATTCCTGATGTTCTCCCGCCAGACCCCGCCCAAGCGGATACCCACGGACCTCAACAAACTTATCCTCCACACCCAAAAGCTATTTGATATGCAGGCCCAGGAGAAGAAGGTTCTCTTTTTTAACCGCCTGGATACCAACATCCCGCTCCTGGATTTGGACCCGCAGCAAATGGAGCAGATCCTGGTCAACCTTATTCTCAACGCCCTGGAGGCCGTCTCGGCCGGAGGGGCCATCACCATCTCCAGCAGCCTGGTCACTTCGGGAACGACCAAAAATTCTTCTCCCCTGGTGCGGGTCACGATCCACGATAATGGACCAGGTATCCCGGAGAAAAACCTGCAAAATATATTTGATCCATTCTTTTCCACCAAAGAGACCGGCACCGGCCTGGGGCTGCCCCTGAGCCTGGGCATAGCCGAGCTGCACGGCGGGACGTTGAAAGCCTCGAGCGCCGTTGGGCAGGGCACAAGATTTTTCCTGGAACTGCCGGTTGAATTAGACCGTCCTGGAGGGGATAAGATTGAACAAGCGTAAGATTTTGGTGATCGACGATCGGATTCAGGGCCTTAAGGGAATGGTGGCCATTTTGGGTGACGAGGGGTATGAGGTGATAAAGGCGGCTAACGGCGCTGAAGCCTTGGATTTGTATCAGGAAGATGACAATATTGACGTTATCCTGGCCGATCTCAAAATGCCCGGTGGCCTGGATGGGTTGCAACTGTTCCATGAATTGAACCAGATTCGTCCGACTCCCCCCTATGTCATCATGACGGCTTATGGTACGGTGCGCTCGGCCGTGACCGCGTTAAAAGAGGGCGTGACCGATTACCTGATAAAACCCCTGGATTATGATGAGTTAATCCTTGTCCTGGATAAGGTCATCAAAGAGCGGCGCCTCCGCCGAGAGTTGAATGAACTGCGCCATCGGGATCAATCGGAAATCTCCTTTCATGGGTTGATCGGCACCTCGAAAAAGATGATGGATATCTTCGATATGGT
>JADFXK010000140.1:0-5481 GCA_015233625.1 Deltaproteobacteria bacterium
CCGCCATTGCCTTCCTGGCCTCGGACGAAGCTTCTTTTATCACCGGCGCCACCCTGGAGGTCTCGGGCGGCTGGAACATGTAGCCAGGCCGGCCCGTCCCACAAGCATCATGCCGGGGACACAGGAATTTCTTAGATCTGACGACCATAACCCGAGGCGAGGAGCCATGGAACTAATTACCATCACCGCCAGAGACCTGCCTGATGCCTGGTTTCAATGTGTCTATGCCATCTTGGACAAAGGACACGAATATGTCATTGACCGGGGTTCCTTTGAAGGACAAAAAAGGCTGGAATTCGATTATATTACCATCCAGATCACCCATCCCGGCGTCCGGCCGCTGATTCCGGATATCCCGCCCAGCCTGGGCATTCCCAATCCTGTGGCCGAAGGCTATGTGGAGTGTTACCTGCCCTATCTGATGACCGCCCAGAAAAGCCCCAATGAGGACTACACCTATGGGCAGTATCTGGAACCGCAAATAGAAGAAGTCATCAAGATGTACCGGCAGACCGGCCACGGAACTAACCAGGCCTATATGACGGTGGGCGACCCCCAAGCCATCTTCCTGACCGACCCTCCCTGCCTCAGAGGCATAGATACCCGGATCAGGGACAACCGACTCCATTTTATTATCTACTTCCGGTCCTGGGATTTGTGGAATGGCTTTCCGGCCAATCTGGCCGCCATCCAGATGATGAAAGAATATATGGCCCAGCAAATCGGCGTGGACGACGGTGAGATCATCGCCGCGTCCAAGGGTCTCCACCTTTATGACTACACCTGGGAATTGGCCCGGTTACGGACAATGAAGGAGAAGAGAGTCCAGGCTGAGTTACCGGCTGATTAGAGGGTCCTCTTGGAGGTTCAGGGCGGAGACCCAAGGACCAAAATTATCTGTATGTTTTTACTATTGCATAACCTTTATCGCGAAGATAGACCGTGGGGTCACCCGGCCGGTAGTAAAAATCCCAACCCTTTGGGTAAGGTCTGGATGCGGCAAGCCTTGTTTGCCCGGCCCTTCGGGTTTGGGCCACACGGGGAGACGCTTTACCAGTCCGTTTAGCCACTTTTACCTGTCGCTTAGCTACATTAGCCTTCTTTTTGGCTTTGGTTACTGAGTTTTGAGCCACTTTTGGGTTTGTCTTAAGGCTCTTTTTAGATTGGCCGGTGGCCGAGGCCGGTGTCACAGAATTACTCGCCTGTTGCGTCTTCTTCTCTATTTCTTGGTTCTTGACCGGTTGATTGCCTGAAAGTTCCGCCGGTTCTTTAGATGGACTGGAGTTTACTCGCTGCACCTGCGCCGGCGCTGATTTGTTTCCTGAATCTCCGAAGGTACCTGTTGATGCTGTCTGATCTGGCCGCGCTACAGCTTTTGGCGTATCGGCTTCTGCCGCCTGTTGAGGAGGTTGTGACAAACTACGAGATACCTGATTAACCGGGGGCGTGGAGCCCAGGTTTAGGTCGTTTCCACGAAAAAAGTAGACGACGGCCAGAGACATTAGCCAAAAAATAGAAATTGTAATTAATGCCTTCCTTGTCATTTCAATAGCCTCCATAAACGTAAGAAACGTATTTCAAGCTGCATCTGGGCGACCTAACGTTTGATCAGTTTTTCATGAACCTGTCTTACGGTCATTTTGCTTATTTCTCTTAACGTCTCGAAAACCCCGTTTCCTTTGATGGCACTGCCCGGAAAAGACGGCACGCGTAGTCGGCCGTTCAGGTCTTGTTCCAGTTCCTCAACAGACAGAATGGGAATATCCCCTTCCACCAGGTCTCTTTTGTTATATTGGAGAACCAGAGGAATTTGGGTGATATCCACTTTTTCACCCTTGAGATTTTCTTCCATATTGGCCAGAGCCTCTATATTATTGTCTTTTCTGACGCGCAGGGAGTCGGCCACGAAGACTATGCCGTCAACCCCCTTTAACACCAGTTTCCGGCTGGCATTATACATAGTTTGACCAGGCACGGTATAAAGTTGGATTTTGATGCTCATGTTGCGGATGGAACCCAAGGACAGAGGCAAAAAGTCAAAGAATAGCGTCCGATCCCCTTTTGTATTGATGGACACCATCTCACCCCGGACAGTCTCATTCATAGCCTGGTGAATACACAGAAGGTTGGTGGTCTTGCCACCTCTTCCGGGACCATAATAGACAATCTTGCACTGAATCTCTCTTTTGCTGAAATCGATGAAGGCCATTTTGTCAGATCTCTACTCTCTGAAGCAATTCCCGTAGCTTCCTAATCATCTTCCCATTTTTAGCCGGATGAACCTCAAATTCAGTTTTGATTGCTAGACCCGAACTGGTCGGATGGCTACGGTCTATAGGTCTCACCCACAACTTACTCTGTGAGTATACTTTGATAATTAATATATTAGTTAGTTAATATCCATAAGGATGTCAAGAAAAAAGCAGTGCCGGCCAGTCTCCACAAGGGGTTATCGATGACAGCCGGCCTGGTCCATCAACCCCCATCCGAGATGGTGCGACGGCCGGTATTTCAGGTGACGATTATTCTTGAGGAGTAATCCAGGGATGGACAGGAAGATTATCGGGTAGAATGTTTGGACGCAAATATTTCAGTGCCGAATTAAATCCGGTCTTGGCCCAGTTCGTATGATTTTATGACGGCAAACTCTTCCGCGGGGAACGGTGACCGGGCCAGATACTCCGGGTCGAGGGTCTGGGCCGGGGAAAAATTCTGGATTCGCCACCGCTTCGCCCCGGCCAGTTGCTCGGCCAATCTCTGGATATCCTCCAGCCGGTGCAACCCCGGGACAACGGTAGTCCGGAATTCATAGTCGACACCACCGGACCGGATCAACTCCAGGCTTTGCTTGATGCTCGCCAGCGGCGCCGGGCCGCCGATAACCTGGCTGTAAGAAATATCATTCAACTGGGACTTAACGTCCATGGCCACATAATCCACCTGCCCTTGAGCTAAAAGATGGGCCAGAACGTCGGGCCGGGAGCCGTTGGTGTCGAGTTTCACCGGAAGCCCCAACGCCTTGAACACCGTCAATAACCGGTCTAAATTCGGATGATTGGTAGGTTCGCCTCCGGTAATACACACCCCGTCAATCCAACCCTGGTGCTGGTTCAAGCTGTCGACGATGACGTCCAAGGGATAATCTGAGATCGCCTCGGGGTGTAACACCAGCTCATGGTTGTGACACATGGGACAACGAAAGTTACATCCCGGCAAGAAAACTACAGCCGCGATTTTACCCGCCCAGTCGACGAAGGACGTCTCGATGAATCCCTTGATGACCGGTAAGCGATGCTTAAAGCTGGGCTGGGTTGGCATCAGGTGGTTTCCCCAAGACAGGCCGGGCCGATAACCGTCAGGCGATTAATTGTCGAGATTTTTTTTTAGGTACTGCTGAATTGGGACCACGTCGGTCAGATAGGAATTGTCATCCAAAACCAGGATGGGCAGCTTCTTTTGAGCCACCTCGACCAGCTCGTGCCAGGCCAGATGGGCCAACGCATCGGGATTCTCCGGGCCGAGTACCTCAATCTTAATACCCAGGGCATCGAAGGCAAACTTATTTTTAATGAAGTCGCACTTGGTACAACCTTTTTTGGTAAACAGCGTCATTTCTTTCCCCCCCCGAAATAAGGTAACAATATTTTTGGTCTCGTCTCAAGTGGACGTTCAACTGACTATAGCCTGCTCCATCAGCGGTAATGGCTCTTGATTGAAGAACGGCCCACATCGATGACGGTCTTTCAATTCACCCAGTTTGCCTTTGTTCCAGCTCGATATTTTAGTGAAATAGCCGGTTATCCGGGTAATTCCCTCGACATCTTCAGACTGGCAATACCGGCAGGAAGATCTCAAGCCTCGCGAGGTCTGGCCACAGGACTTGCAGGTGGTGAATTCCGGTGAAAAGGCGATTTGATCATTCTTAGTCTGGTTAAAGGTCTTGACGACAAAGCTGGCCAGGGACCCGGCTGAAGGCCGAGATTCACCCAACCAAATGTGGGTCAGGGCCCCGGCCTCGATAATGGGATGGAACAGACCTTCGAACTTGACCCGTTTGATCGGGTTCATATGGGCGCCTACATTAAACAGAGTGGAATTAGTGTAGTAGACTTCTCCGGAACCTGAAACACCTCGCACCGTGTCTGCCGCTTCTTCCGGAAAATGCTTCAGGTCTAGTTTGGCAAAACGGTAGGCCGTGCTTTCCGCCGGGGTCTGCTCCAACACAAAGTGCATCCCGTGCTTGGCCGAAAACTTGTCCGTCAACAGCTTCATGTGGGCGATGACCTTCAGGCCGAATTTCATGGCTTCATCGGATTCGTGCAGATCATGGCCGATATGCACTTTGACCAGTTCGTTCAGCCCGACCATGCCGATCAGGTAACTGGCTCGCTCCATCCGCAAGTATCCGGTGCCGTCGAGATTCATGGTCAGCAAAGCCAGCGGGCCGGTCTGGCCGTGCCGAAGTAGTTTTTCGATAAAATTCTTCTTTTGCCGGTGGGCTTCCACCGCCGTTTCGATGGTCTTGGTCAGAATCGAAAACAATTTGGTGTCGTCTTGCTTAGCCCGGTAACCCAACCTGGGCAAGTTGATGGTTACGTTTTGTAAGGCACAATAACGCATCTTCCAGGGTTCTTTGGCGTCTTCCAAGTCGGATTTTTCCAGTTTAAAACTCAAGCGGCAACATTCGGAGATCTTGGCGGTTTCACCCCGGTCAAAGACAAAATAGGTATTACCTTTTTCTGCTGCCACCTCACAGATATGATTCAAGAATTCTCTATGCCCCGGCGTATGAAAAAATTTCTCGGTAATATGGACCAGCGGCTTGGGAAAGAAGAACGGCCGCCCGGACCCGTCTCCCTCCATGTAGACTTCAAACAGCTTCCAGACAAATCGTTGGGATTCATCGATATAGTCGGCATAAGTCTTGCCGGTGTAAACTCCGCCCGGTCCGATGGCCGGCACGTTTTCAAAATGTTTGGGGATCTCCCAGTAGAGGTTGATATCGGAAAAAATGGCCTGCCCGCCCCTGGCCACGGCTTGCTGGGAGAATTCAAAAATGAGGATCTGGGCCAGTTGTTTGACGTCCCGGTCACTCATCCCCACCAGGTAAGGAGCAAAAAAGAGATTCACCGCATCCCACCCGATGGCCCCGGCGAAATTGGATTGCAAGGCCGCGGCGAATTTGACCATATGGGCCAGCAGCACTTCCGGGTGCTTGGCCGGCTTGGCCATAGCCAGGGAATTGGGCAGATTCAACCCGAATTTTTTGATGTACTCCAATGACTGACCTGAACAATAAGGTCGGTCGATGAACCCCAAGTCGTGCAGGTGGATATCACCTTTCATGTGCGCATCACCCACCTCATCGGAAAAAACCGAGAGCAGAGCATATTCTTTCTTGATACACTCGGCCAAGGTCAGATTGGTGGCCTCCGGGCCATGGGGCACATTGGCATTTTCTTTGTTGGGGTGGA
Organism: Deltaproteobacteria bacterium; assembly: GCA_015233625.1. Classification (GTDB taxonomy): domain Bacteria; phylum Desulfobacterota; class JADFXK01; order JADFXK01; family JADFXK01; genus JADFXK01. Next base: position 5,475 of record JADFXK010000140.1, read on the forward strand.
CCATCAT
>JADFXK010000140.1:5509-9495 GCA_015233625.1 Deltaproteobacteria bacterium
CATCCGGCGGGAATCTTCCAAACCGCGTTCAATCAGTTTGGAGTTGACCAGTTCCCTGATCAAAGGCGCCGTGATCATTTTGATATTGGAATTGCGTACCAGGTCTTCCACTTCCTGGCTGATTTTGAGCGCGGTATCCTGGTCGACGTAGGTTTCTCTGATCAAGGCGTCAACAATCCGGTTGCGGTCCCATCCGATCATGTCCTCACTCGAGGACCGGACAAACAAGGCCATGTCGGTTGATTCAGTGTTTTGAACTCGGGACGGGTGCGGATTTTGTTTGGCCAGCGTTAGCATGGTCTCCTCCAGACGGAGTTTTATGTGAACGAATGTACAATCTGTAATATGCACAGCGTAGCGTCTAAATATGGAATCAGGAACAACCAAGTTGTTATCCACATCTTGTATTGAGATTGTTATTGGCCACAATATGTTGCATTTCGTCAAGAGGAAAAGGATTTTTTTTATCGCACTATTCCGCAACGTATTGAAGATCTACATTTAACCAAACATGAAGATTTCAGTTAGCAAATAGAGCTGATGAAGTGTTATTTTCATCCGTATCCCCAGTTATGTTTGCTATATTGAAGTGTCGCCAACACACATCCGAACATTGAGAAAAGCCTTCGCCTTCAACAGGCTAGCGGTGTTTGAAAACTATTGTCGCCTCCGCACCCTCTTGACTTACCTGGCCGTTTGGTATAGGTTATAGTCTAGTTGTGGGCGGTAGTCCCTCCCGCCCGGGCTAGAACCTGCCCCACGGTGGCGCTTCGCCGACTCGGGGCCAATTTTTTATGACACCCCTTCGGGCTACGGCCAGGCGAGGCATTTTGAAAACAAAAATAATATCCATTCTGGGCAGCACCGGCTCCATCGGCCGGAGCACCCTCGACGTCATTGCCGGCTTCCCAGACCGCTACCGGGTATGTGCCCTGGCGGCCGGCCAAAACATTGAGTTCCTCCGGGAACAAATTAAGACCTTTCGGCCTCGGCTGGTGGCCATCCGAGATGAAATCCTGGTCAAGAAGTTAAGAAGCGAATTGCCGGCCGACATTGACGTCACCATCCTCTCCGGCATGGAGGGCTATATCCAGGTGGCTACGGCTGAAGAGGCGGACCTGGTCGTCTCGGCTATGGTCGGTTCGGCCGGTCTGGTCCCGACCTTTTCAGCCATCAAGGCCGGTAAGAACGTGGCTCTGGCCAATAAGGAGACCCTGGTCTCGGCCGGGCGATTGGTTATGGCCGAGGCCCGGAAGCGAAACCTGACCATTTTTCCTATCGACAGTGAACATTCGGCTATCTACCAATCTCTGTCCGGGCAACAGCGCCGGGACTTGCGGCGGATTATTCTAACCGCGTCCGGTGGACCATTCCGCAAGATGTCTCCCGAAGAGGTGGTCAAGACCACCCCGGAACAGGCCCTGGCCCACCCCAACTGGACCATGGGGCCGAAGATCACCATCGATTCGGCCACGTTGATGAATAAGGGTCTGGAAGTGATCGAGGCCAGATGGTTGTTTGATGTCCCGCCGGAACAGATTCACGTCCACGTTCACCCCCAGAGCATCATCCACTCCATGGTGGAATATGTGGATGGATGCGTCATCGCTCAAATGGGCATTCCTGACATGCGCGTGCCCATCGCCTATGCCCTGGCCTATCCCGACCGGTTACCCGTGCCGCTGCCGTCGCTGGATTTCTTCTCCATTGGCAAGCTGACCTTCGAACGGCCGGATCCCGAGCGCTTTCCCTGTCTGCGCCTGGCCTTTGAGGCCCTGGCCGCGGGTGGTACGGCCCCCTGCGTTCTAAATGCGGCCAACGAAATGGCTGTGGATGCTTTCTTAAAGAAGAAAATTGGCTTTATGGATATCCCCAGCATGGTGGAGTGGGTTCTCAGCCGCCACTCCGTCGTAGAAGTTAATCAAATCCGCGACGTCCTTGACGCCGACAAATGGGCCCGAGAAGAGGCCCGAAGGATGATAGAGGCCTTATGATTTTTACTATTTTGGTGACCGTTGTCGTACTGGGTGTCCTTATCTTTTTTCATGAACTGGGCCATTTTTTGATGTGCAAAGTCTGCGGCGTGGGTGTCGAGATCTTTTCCCTGGGGTTTGGGCCGCGGGTCTTTGGAAGAAGAGTAAACGAAACAGACTACCGGCTTTCTGCCGTTCCGCTGGGCGGATTTGTTAAGATGATAGGCGAAGGGGAGGAACTCGAGGTCAAGCCGGAGGACATCCCCAAGTCGTTCTCCCACAAAAAGGTCGGCCAGAGAATCTTGATCGTGGCGGCCGGACCCATTTTTAACATTATTTTTGCCGTACTGGCTTTCTTTGTTATTCTCTTTTTTTACGGCGCGGCCACGACCAATACGGTCATCGGCGGGATCGAATCCGGGTCGCCGGCTTACCAGGCCAAGATGCTCGAGGGTGACCAGATCATGTCTATGGATGGCCGGCCCACCGAGACCTGGGACGATCTGGTTGATCACATCAAAGCCGGAAACGGCCAACCGATAAAGACTCTAATCCGCCGCGGCGGCCGGGACCTGGAATTGACCATCACTCCCCGGCAGGAAAAAGCGGCTAACATATTTGGCGAGGAAGAGGCGAGCTGGAGTATCGGGATTACCCCCTATGGGTCGGAAATCGGCGGCATGAAAGACAACCTCCCGGCTCAAGTGGCCGGGCTTCAGGTGGGGGACCGCATCCTGGCCATCAATAGTCAGCCCGTTTCCACCTGGACGGAAATGGCCAAGATAATTCACAAGAGCGGCGGAAAACCGCTGGACCTGAAAATATTGCGACGGGGTGCAGAAATTCAGCGCACGGTTATGCCCAAAGAAGATAAAGGCGTTGTGGACGCCTCTGGTGAGTCCGCCTCTATTTGGGTGATTGGGATTACCCCCTTAGAAAGACAGAGTGTAATCAAGAAGGGATTTTTCCACGCCATTACCGGCAGCGTCGACGCCACCTGGTTTTATAGCAAGATTTCCGTCCTATCCATTGTCAAGATGTTCAAGGGGACTCTTTCGGTGAAGCAGGTCGGCGGACCGATTATGATCGCCCAGATGGCCGGCAAACAGGCCCGGGCCGGTCTGTCCAACCTGATCTTTTTGATGGCCGTGATCAGCATCAACCTGGCCATCTTAAATCTTCTACCCATCCCCGTCCTGGACGGCGGGCACCTGTTTTTTTTCGTTTTAGAATCCATCCTGGGCCATCCGCTTAGTCTGAAAAAACGGGAACGGGCCCAACAGGTCGGCCTCTTTTTTTTGCTTTTGCTAATGGGTGTGGTCTTTTATAATGACATCGCTCGAGTCGTTACTTCGGGTTTTTGATGATTGCGGATTACCGCCGTCACAGACCCAGGGCGATCACCTCAACGGTGTTGAGTTAAGCGTGCGGCTTGTTTTTTGCGCCACCCTGGGGATATGGTTCCAATACGTTCAGCATTCATAATTCAATGGCATTGAGCTTTCGCCGGAACTAACCACGTACACCCCTTCGGGGCTTTCTTGCCTCTCTATTCAATAAGATAATACCCCTACAAAATAATAGTTCATGCCTTTGTCTTGAGTTTGGTGACAAAAAAGTCTTTCTTTTGTCGACGAATTGTGATATCATATCATAGTTAGGATATATCTAAGGCTGGATATAGATGCTGGCGGCTGAGTAACGCGGCAGGCCATATCCGAGGTGGAGAAAAAATTGAACAACAAATGTCATCATCGTCATCAGGACGGGTCTAAAACCAACTCGAAAAACAAATCAGAGGCAACCATCGGGGCGACCTGCCTGCGGATGGTTACGGCAGTGCCCCTAGCTCGGGAGGGTTATCCTTTTATTTTTATCGGGCTGGGCCTGGGTTATCTTTCCGCCCTGGCCGGCTGGAGCTACCTGGCGGTGTTCTGGTTGCTGATCTCCGGGTTTTGCGGGTGGTTTTTTCGTGACCCGGAACGTCATTCCCCGGCCGATCCGGCCGCGGTG
>JADFXK010000141.1:0-5415 GCA_015233625.1 Deltaproteobacteria bacterium
CTGCAAAGGAAATCTTGGGGCTGTTCCGGGATTGGTCAGGCTTACATCATGGCCAGGCGATGGCCCAGGTGTGATTGGCCGGGGTTCGTAAATCGCTCATCTGATCGTCTGGAGGATGCTAAATCTGGAGCCAGGTAGCCAGCGGGGAAAGGGGATAGGTCGGAGGTTCTGCGATGGGTTAAAGGAGAAGATACAGAGAGTTTGTGGAAGTAAGGTATCAGAATGGGCTTGTCACCGGCCAGGCAAGAATCAAAGCTGGTCAATTTATCTGGCCCCGGTGGGTGGTCAAATAACGTGCCCATTGACACTAAACCAAACCGACGATAGCGATCCTGACATTGAAGCATTTGATTGTTGACTATGCGGTCCTAGCCAGGTAACCTGCCTAAATCTAACTATGTGCGGACACGAGAAACCATGTGTTCCTAAATCTGGAGCGGTAATCTCAATGAAAGTTATGTTTCCATGGACTTAAGCCTTGTCAATCTCGAATTCTTGGCGATGGTCATCGACTCCTTAGCCGATGGAGTTTATGTCACTGATGTAGAAAGAAAGATACTATTTTGGAATAAGACGGCCGAAAAACTGACCGGCTGGCAGGCCAATGACGTTATCGGACGTACATGCTATGACAACTTTTTGCAACACGTGGATAAGGATGGCCATAAGCTCTGCGGTAAGGAATACTGCCCCCTCCACCGGTCCATCAAAACCGGGGAGGCGAGTAAAAATCCGATTTTTGTGTATGCCAAATCTAAGGACGGCCGACTAGTTCCTACGCAAGTCTCTGTTTCTCCTTTACGGGATGCTGATGAAAAGATCATAGGGGCGGTGGAGGTATTCCGCGATATGGCGCAAGCAATTAAGGACCTGGAGCGGGCCAAAATTATCCAAGATAATACCATGACCCTTCCCAGGGGAGAAGATCCCCGTATATCTTTCCGTGCTTATCAGGCCCCGGTAGAATTTGTCGGCGGAGATTTTTACCGCGCTGAACGCATCGGTCCAGATGAGTATGGACTCATGATCGCTGATGTCATGGGCCACGGGGTGTCATCTGCCCTGTATACCATGCACCTGAGATCACTGTGGGAGGATTCCAGGCTCATGTTGGCTGATCCGGCGGCCTTTCTGACCAGGGTAAATCAGGGGTTGGATACACTGAAGGGGCAAGATCATCATTTTGCCACCGCTGTTTATGCCGTAATTGATCTGGAAAGAAAAATCATCAGCTATGCCGGAGCGGGACATCCTTCGCCTTTTCTGTTCCATGCCGGTGAAGGAGCCAGAATATTAGATTCATCCGGGACCCCGTTGGGCCTGGTGGCCAATGTGTCCTACCAAAATGTCACCGTTTCTTTCCATGCCGGGGATCATTTACTGTTTTATACTGATGGAGCTGTAGAACAGATGAATGGCGGTGGTGAATGTCTTGGGGAAGAAGGATTCATAGAGTTGCTCAGACGCGTCGGGTTCAATGGCTCTCAAGAGCATCTATCAAAGGTTCAACTGGCCTTACTTCGCTATTCCAGTGCCCTGAGATTTTTAGATGATTTGACGTTACTCAGCGTGCAGTTTAATCTATGATATCACAGCGAAGAATTGGGATTATTTAAACTCGAACCCGGTTGAAGAAACCTTTCAATTTCTTTTGCACGGCGGCAATTTTATTACTTTCTTTTGCTTGGATACTACCAATGGGCCATGTCGAAAAATCTCAAGAGGTCAAAGCAGACACCGCAGCCGCTAAGGAAGAAGCGGGTCTGCTGATAAAAATTATGTTTAACCGCAAAGCGAAGATCGCGAGGATAAATAAACTGACGCTCAGCAATCAAACTGAGTCTCTGAAAAAAAATATGTTCGGCGGCATTGTCGGCAATGTTCTTGAATGGTACGATTTTGCGGTCTTTGGCTTTTTGGCCCCCGTAATTGGGGAAAAGTTTTTTCCTTCAAACGACCCTTTGGATTCGCTCCTTAGTGCATTCAGCGTTTTTGCGGCAGCTTACCTCATACGGCCTGTTGGAGGAATAATTTTCGGCTACATCGGTGACCAATTCGGCCGCCAGAAAGCGCTCCAGCTTTCGGTGATGATGATGGCCGTGCCCACATTTCTTATCGGTCTTTTACCTACCCATGCCGAGATCGGATCGATAGCGCCTGTCATCCTCGTTCTGCTGCGCATGGCGCAAGGGCTTTCTGTGGGCGGAGAACTGATCGGATCAATAGCCTTTGTCGCCGAGACAGCGCCGGTCGAACAACGAGGTTATTACAGCAGTTGGACCTTTTCGAGTTGCTATGGCGGAATGATGTTGGGTGCGCTGAGCGCCGTTGGCCTCAATGCCGTTTTGGGACCTCAGGCTATGGCGGACTGGGGTTGGCGTTTACCATTTCTCTCGGGAATAATTATCGGCCTCGCTGGCATCTGGATGCGCAATGAACTTACCGAAACGCCTATTTTTAAAAAAATGAAACGCAAGGGTACTATAGGTGGTAATCCCATTGTGGAAGCAGTACGTCTGGTACCAGAGCGTATCTTCCAAGCCTCTATCCTGGTCGTTCTCGTAGGCGGCGGATTCTACCTTCTTTTTATTTGGTGGCCTACGCTTTTGAGCCGCTTTATCCACCCGCACGTTCCGTACGCTATGGCGATCAACACATTCTCATTGATTTTCTTAATTATTTTGATTCCCATAACGGGCCGACTCTCCGACAGGTTGGGGCGAAAACCTCTCCTTGTGTGGAGTTCTGCAGGTATGACGCTCTTATCTTGGCCTCTCTTCATGTTAGTCGCCCAAGGTGGATTTTTCCCCGTCCTTGTCGCCCAGATTTGCTTCACAGTGTTAATGAGCATTTTCCTTGGGCCGATTCCGGCGGCCCTGGTTGACATGTTTCCTCCGCTCGTTCGCTACAGCGCCATCGGGCTTGCCTATAATATCTCATTGTGTGTATTTGGCGGTACAGCGCCGCTTGTGGCCACATGGCTCGTCAAACACTATCATACCGTTTCTGCGCCGGCGTTTTACCTCACTTTTCTTTCGGCCATTAATCTCTTAGCCGCCCTGAGCCTGCCCGAGAAAGTGCGTGCGGGAAGAATGAAACGTCCGCCTTCAATCTACGACAGGGTTGTGTTTTTTGAAGAGGATAAAAAGGCATCGCTATGAATAACGCTGCGAATCGATGTTAGCCCATGGGCATCAATGGAACGAAAAACGCAACTTCCAGATAAGCATTCCGTGACCGGCTCATATGCCGTCCCTATTCCTGTGATAACAATAAGCCTGAATCCTTTCTTGAGGTAACCATGCATCTTGCCGACGATGATTTGGAGGACTTGGTCCGAGCCAAGAGGTTACTGGAAGCCACCAGTTTAGCTGCTCGAATGGTAAATATTCTTGGAGTTCCAATTGAAATTGGGTTCAGCCGTTTACCTAGTAGCTGGTTCGTCCGGATTCAGCGAATAAGCGGCAAGGCGCTACAAACGGCCTTCAAGCTGGCGGTCTTGACCATAAACGACGACATCTCAGGAGACTCTTCTGATCATTTGCATCGGGTATGCGCTGTCGTTTCTGGATGTATTGGTGGAGCCTTCGGCTTACCTGCCTTGGCTGTTGAATTACCTGTTACCACAACAATAATGCTACGTTCCGTCGCCGACATTGCCCGGAGTGAGGGCGAGAATCTGAACTCAATTGAAGCCAGATTGGCTTGCCTGGAGGTTTTCGCTCTGGGCGGCAAAACTCGCAAGGCTGGCGGTGTCCAGACTGGCTATTACCTCATTCGTTCGGCGTTGACTCGATCAGTATCTGAAGTGGCAAACTACATTGTCGAAAAAGGCATGGTTGATGAAGCAGCCCCGGTAGTGGTCAGGTTGATCGCAAACATTGCCAACCGTTTTGGACTAGTGGTATCCGAAAAAGCGGCCGCGACGTCTATCCCCATCATAGGGGCCGTAAGTGGAGGTATAATAAATAACATCTTCATGGATCATTTCCAAAAATTAGCACGAGGGCATTTTATAATCAGGCGGCTGGAGAGAAACTACGGTGTGGTTTGTGTGATGAAGGAATATGAGCGTGTGTGATGACACCGGGCGGGAGGGCGGTTATGGTTGCTGCACCTATCTAAACGGGTTCAACGAGACTGTCGTGATAATCTTGTACGGGGCAGCCCAGAAACTGAGCCTGTGTGATGGTCGGTTTCTCTAATGCCCCGTTGTCAATCCAGGTTAAGATGGCCCTCGCATCGTTTCCGGCAAATCGTCCCATCGGCCCCTGAACCATTGTCGCCAACATACCGCTGTCGGCGTACATTAAGCAGGACTACGCCGTAAAACACCGCTGCGGCGGCCCCGGCCAAAGCCGTGTCGCTGTAAATGTCTCAGTGGTAACCTGAGAAATTAATGCTGGGGAAAAGAGAACCTGGGGGGGAATACGTTTTGGGCACTCAAAAGGAAAGACTGAGTTGACCGGCATAATCAGGAATTACGCTTATGTTTATTATTGAAACGTAGGCTGAAACGTGTTGCAAGTTGAAACATTGATTGGAAGAGGATGCGATACCTGTCAGTCGAGTTTACCGCCCTGGTTCAATACGTGGAAGACCAACAAAGAACCTGAGGCCAGATAACCAACCCGGTGCCCCGATGTGGAGGTTAAGCTAAGAGCTTCGGCCTATATTGGTGCCGTTCAGGAAAATCCGTCCGAACGGCCATCATTTTTGACCATTTTCATTCGGATGAGCTATTTCTTTCAATTCGCCGACAAGGAGTTCCACTTCTTTGACTAATTGGCTAAAAACTCCATTTGCTTTGTCCATCTCCGCATTCTTGCCCATCAGCAACAACTCTAAAGCTAGTTTAACTGTTCTTTGAGCCGAAAATATGCTGGAAGTCCCTTTCAAAAAGTGGGCGGAGTGATGTAGTCTTTTTGGATCATTGGCTTCAATCGCTTCGCGAATATCATCAAGATATTTGGTGTAGCCTTCAATGTAATTGTTTATCAGTTCGCTGGCCAACTCCAGGTTGTTAGCGCAACGGTCCATAAAAGATTTCCTATCTAAAACTATGTTTGACCCAAGATGCTCGATGAGCTGCTCGGGTTTATTAGGCTTATGAGCCAAGGATTCGATGTATCTTATTGTTTCTTCGATATCCATTGGCTTGGCAATATAGCCGTCCATTCCGGAAGCCAAAAATCGTTCTTGGTCATCCTTCATCGCGAATGCAGTCATGGCGATAATGGGGATATGACCTCCGGACACCTTCTCTTTTTCCCTTATTCTTTCTGTGGCTGTGATTCCATTCATGACCGGCATTTGAACATCCATGAGCACCAGATCAAAGGCAAACGAGTCCATCGCCCTGAGGGCTTCAGCGCCGTTACTGGCAATTGAAACATTATGACCTCGGCCCTCTAA
>JADFXK010000141.1:5446-9461 GCA_015233625.1 Deltaproteobacteria bacterium
ACCTTTGATTGATTAGACTGTCATCCACCAAGAGGATATTAAACTTTGTCTGACTTTCCTTCAAAGGATGATGTGTCAAAGGGGCTTCCTGATCGTAATCAGAGATTGGAGCGCTAACTACTGTCATAATAGCATCCAATAAGTCCGAATGTCTTACCGGCTTAGAGAGGTAGGCTGATATGCCTAATTCCTTACATAAGTTGCCATCCCCTCGTCGAGCGGCCGAGGTAAGCAAGATAATCTTGATGCCTCTATGATCAGGATTATCCTTGATTATTTGAGTCAGTTCGAACCCGTCGATTTTAGGCATATATAAATCTATAATAACCAGGGGAAATGGCTCATTATCCTTCTTAGCCTGTCTCAGGGCCGCCAATGCGGCAAACCCGTTTTCCGCCATCGTGGGCTTTACATCCCAACCTTGTAACATCTCATTTAGAATGCGCCTGTTGGTGGCGTTATCATCCACGACCAAGACCTTCAATCCCCGTAACTTTTCAAAGTCCGTGGGGATTGTTTCGACATCTTCTCCTTTGGGGATACCCAGCCGGATATCGAAACAAAATGTGCTCCCTTTTCCTACTTCCGAATCCACCCAAATCCGACCTCCCATCAGGGAAACCAATTTGGAACATATGGTGAGTCCCAGTCCGGTCCCGCCATATTCGCGGGTGATAAAATTGTCTGATTGGATAAATGGTTCAAATATCTTGTCTATTTTGTCATCAGAGATACCGATCCCGGTATCTCTGACGCAGAAATGGAGCGCTACCGCATCATCTGTCTGCACAGACGACTCAACCTCTAAAACAACCTCTCCGGCGTCGGTGAACTTAATGGCATTCCCGATAAGATTAAGTACAATTTGTCTTATTCTGGCCGGATCGCCCTGTAACCTATCTGGAACATCAGGGTGAATCCGGTAGGCCAGTTCCAACCCCTTTTCATGGGCTTTGATGGCTAAAGTTTTCACCACATTCCCCAGATTGTCCCGTAAGTTAAACTGAATGTCATCAATATCCAATCGTCCAGCTTCGATTTTGGAGAAGTCAAGAATGTCGTTAATCAGCGACGCTAATATGTCGGCAGAAATCTTGACTATCTCCAGGTACTCTTTTTGCTTGGGGGAAAGTTCAGTCCGCAAGGCCAGTTCAGTCATGCCGACGATTCCATTCAATGGCGTGCGGATGTCGTGGCTCATATTGGCCAGAAAGTCACTTTTGGCTCTATTGGCCGCCTCTGCCATAGTCTGCGATTTAACGAGCTCTTGTTCTGCCAATTTCCGTTTGGTTATATCGTGAGCTACATGGACACATCCTCTTAACTTGCCGGCATCGTTCCACAATGGGGCAGTAGTTACCAAAAAGTGTTTTCCTAAATGATCAATGAATACTTCTTCAGCATGAGCCTGACCGTCCATAGCCATCGGAATATAAGGGCAAAATTCAGGAGGCTCCTCAGTGTGATGAAAACATTGATAGCATTTTATATTCTTGGTCGCGTGATCGGATAGTCCAAGCAACTCAGTCATGGCCCTATTACTCCGCACGACCCGTTGCTCAGAATCGAGTATGGCGATCAGGTCGGGAATGGCATCAAAAGTCATTTCCCAATCCTCTCTCGCCTGCCGGAGTTTTACTTCATCGCTCTTTCGCTTAGAGATATCATCAGTTATCCAGATCGAGCCGCCTAAAGGGTTTTCCGGATCAATAGCCTTTCCATATATGAGACACCAGATTAAGGTGTTATTTTTGTGTTTAACCAATATTTCTTTATGAAATGCTTCTCCAGTCATCAGCACATGATAAGCCTCTCTGCTAAACTCTTCATAATCTTCCTTTGAAAGAAAATGTAACTCCGACGTATTACCAATTACTTCTTCAAGGCTGTAGCCAAATTGCGCAGCCGCCTTGGCGTTACACCAGACAAATCTTCCATCAACTAAGTACGCGATCCCGACAGGAACATTGTCCAGTATTGCCTGGCGTTCGACCAAGAGTTCATTTTGTGACCTTTCTAAGAGTTTCCGTTCGGTGATGTCATTTATGAAGCCTGTTATCATGCTTTGGGAGGAAATGAAAATCGTGCTGATTTGCACATCGATGACAGATCCATCGGCGCGGCGGTGCCTTCTTTCAAAGCGGTCCCACCCTTGGGTGATGATTACTTGAATGTGTGCACGGACTTGCTCCGGCGACTCCGTGTCCTCCAGGTCGGAGATGTGCATGGAGAGTAAGGCCTCCCTGGAGTAGCCGGTAATGGCGCAGTAGGTATCGCCCACTTCTAGGATGCGGCCTTCCATGTCCACAACCCAGAAACCGTCCATGGACGTTCGGATAAGTGCCCGGTAACGCACATCACTATTCCGAAACGCCTCCTCCGCCTGCTTGCGTTTGGTGATATCCAGATAGGTGACGACTACTCCATATTTTGCCAGTGGGACCGGAGATGCAGTAACGCTTAGCCAGGTAATTTCGCCTCTTGGTTTGACGATGCCCATCTCAATATCTGCTATAAGGCCATTTTCCTTTAACGCCCGGATGGCGGCATATTCTTCAGCCGGCATGGGTGTTCCATCCGGTCGAAGAATCATCCAATTAGGATCATCAAGCGTACGTTGTTCATGGTCTTCTTTACGAACGCCGAGGATTTCTTCAGCCATCTGGTTGGTTTCCAATATGTTGCCCGCTTTGTCTGATACCGTAATCCCCAACGGGAAAGAGTCGAAAAGAACCTGGTACTTTGCCAGGGAAACTTGAAGCGCCTCCTCGGCCTGCTTACGCTTGGTGATGTCTCTCGCTACGCCGGCATAGCAGGTAACTTGCCCTGTCTCCGACTGGATTGGGAACCCATGGTCCAAAATCCACCGGATGGATCCATCAGGCTGGAGTATTCTGTACTCGTGTTCAAATGGTTGGCCGGTCCATTTGACTTCGAGGTCGGAAAACACTCGCTCTCGATCCTCCGGGTGGATGCTTTCGATAAAGGATTTCGGGTCATCAAAAAGACTTTGCACGGAAAGTCCCCACACACGCTCATATCCTGGACTGACGTAAATCGTTTTTAGGGTTTCGATGTCAGCCATCCAGAAGACTTCTTCGATAGTCTCTGCGAGTAATCTGAAACGATATTCACTTTTACGCAGCGTCTTCTCCGCCCGCTTGCGCTTGGTAATATCATTGCTGCTTGATAAAACGTACTCTTGGCCGTTCAGCGTGATAATCTCAGCCGATAAGAGGCAGGTGAGTATATTGTCGGACTTGGTGCGAAATTGAAACTCTCTCTCTTGCACCCGGTTATTCTTCGACAATTCGTCAACAAAAGCCGCTCGATCTTCTTCTTTTGCCCAGATATGTAAATCAAATGCTGTCTTTCCAATGAGTTCGGCATGTGAGTAGCCGGTCAGGTTCATAAAGCCATCATTGACAGCGAGAATTTGTCCATCGGCTAGCCTGGTGAGTGTGATGGCATACGGAGCTAATCGGAATAATTTGGAAAACTTCTCTTCCTGGGTTTGAGTCTCGATGAGCAGGCGCTGATTCACCATCAGCGTCAGACTATAAGCCAGCAGGATAAGCAGCATCTGGTATGAAATCATGACCAGTTTTTCGAATATGTTGGACCGAAAAAAATCGTTGTCAGACGGCAGCCCTGTAAGAATGAAGACAATCCGGACTAGATTGACCAGGCAGAGAGCCCCAAACACGATGCCGACTTCCCGTGTGATCCGCTGCAGGTCGGGCTGGACGCGACGCCATAAGAGCCACACGCACTGAAAACAAACAATCAGCAACCCCAGCGCAACATTGATGGTTCGCACGTCCCGGTTGGGTTGCACGAAGGTAAAATAGGAGGAAACGAGAGCAAACGCAAGCAGGCGGAGGAGGCGTTTCGGAATAGTGATGTGCGTTACCGGGCACTTATCCGAACGTCCATGGACGGTTTCTGGGTTGTGGACATGGAAGGCCGCATCCTAGAAGTGGGCGATACCTACTGCGCCATTACCGGCTACTCC
>JADFXK010000142.1 GCA_015233625.1 Deltaproteobacteria bacterium
GACATTCGCTAATTACCCAGTAAGTGTTTCAATCCCTTACAGGGAATTGGGGTTTTGGAAGTCTTGTTTTTGCGCCGGAGAATACCACTGAATCCATGTTTCAATCCCTTACAGGGAATTGGGGTTTTGGAAGTCTGGATCCCATGGAGGCAGACAAATCAATCGGTTGTGATAGGGGTTGCGAGAGGGGGTTGGCCGATAATAAGTTAGGAGACGTTGAAGGCATGGCGACATCCCATGCCGATAGATAACTCACTGATTTATAATATCTATTTATTTTGCGGGCGGCGGCCATGATTTCTGCTCTCCAGCACCTCTCGTGGATTAGACGATAATCACACCTTCCAGCGCAATTTGGGTTTTGACTCCGATGAATTCCAGCTCCGTTAGTTGCTTTTCCGTTACTGGGAGTATAATGACCTGGTCTTCTTCGTCAAGTATTATCTTCTTGAGCGCCTCCTTCATCCGGTTTTTTTGCTGGTCGGATAGACAGCAATGGAAAAAGCTGTACTGGAGCCGGTAACCAAAACCTTTCATGGTCTTGGCCACCTTGGCTAGCCTTCTGTCATCGGAGATATCGTATCCCACCAAATAATTTCGTTTCATCGGATGTGAAAACCTTCATATTCAGGAAGTTGACCAAGCAGAAATTTGCCCAGGAGCCGGAACTGTAGCTCGATGGTCCGTTCATAACTCAGCCGATAATGGAACCTGGGATGGGTGACCAGATCTTTCTTGCGCATTTCGTATTGAGCCAGGAATTTCTTTCTCCCTTTTTCATTGAGATAGCAAGTGTTCTGATACTGCAAGAAATCGTTTTCTTTAAAGATGCCGTTATTGATAGAGCTTATTACCATCGAGTCCACAATTGGTTGCCGGAAGAACTCCATTATATCCAGGGCCAGGGATGGCCGGCCGTATTTCATGGTGTGATAGAACCCGCAATAGGGATCGAACCCGACTCGCCCCCCGGTTCCCTGGCAATCCTTGGCCAGGAGACTATACCCGAAACTGAGCATGGCGTTGACCGGATCTCGAGGCGGCCGGCGGTTGCGTTCATCGAACGGAAAGAATGATCGTCTCTCCGGCTTGATGTATCGGGCAAATTGGCCGAAATAGACCCTCGTTGCCGCGCCCTCATAGCCCCTGAGAGTGTCCAGGTTATCTGCGGTTTGCCCTTTCTTCTTCAGGTCTTTGATTCGCTCAAAATCGATAGCATCGCCTTCATTCCGGTCGTCCTTGAGGTAACGCATCATCAGGGTGCGCATGTTGGTCGCCTTAGACCCCACGATTATCCTGGCCAGTTCCAAGGCCCGCCCGGGATCGAAGTGGGTCCGCCATTGCGCCTCCCGGAGCAGCCCGTGATGATGGAGCCAGGATGTGCAATGGCCCAGGTAACGCCCATGCTGACTCATATAATGGATCGGAACATGTCGTTTCAAGCATGAATGGAGGACCTGGGTGGTCGCCTGGACGGGTCCGCACAGGACGACTTCTCGGAGTTTCTCCAGGGAAGCCGACCCGATGTCCATACCGCCGGGGGCGGTGATCTTAATGCAGTCCTGGGACAAACTGAGATACGCCCCGATAGTATCCACGTACAGCACATCCCCATCTAAGGCGGAGGGCAGAATCTCTCTGGCGTTACTTTTTTTACCGGCCAGGACTTCCTCTTCCTCGGGCAGGCAGATGGCGTTTAGCGAGCAACCAAAGCATTTGTTCCGGTTTTCGGTTAGCGGCGGCGGGGCTTCAGTCGCGGCGACCTGCCGGCAAGCCTCGATCACCCGCTCCGTTTCGGCGACCAAATCCGGGGTCAGGGGCACCTCTACCCGCGCCCGTGAGCCGATATAATAAATGTAGGCCCGCTCCGGCAGAGTCAGCCCATTTTCCCGCATCAAAAGTGCCTGGGCGCAAAGCTGAATTTGATCATTCAACCAGGGGTCGCGGTTGGCCGGCTTCTTGGCCTTCTTGTATTCCACCGGATATCCTGGAGCCCCGTCCTTTTCTTCCACCAGGTCCAGTTTCCCGATAATGCCCAGCCGTTCGGAGGAAAATGATACCGACCGCCGGTGGATCACCTCCTCCTTCTTAACCGGGCGCGCTTCCCGGTCCCGCATGTCCACCACCCGGTGGCGGCTTCGCCCTTCAATCGTATGGGCATTGTCCTCAAACATGCCCAAGACACGCTCCAGGTAAAACCGCCGCGGGCAGTAAACATAAGCATTAAGATAAGACACCGGGATATATTCGGCAGATTCTTTCATCTTTCCTCAATCACCCGGCACAGCCCCATCCCCTGGGTCGTCTTCACTCCGATGCCGGAATAAAAGGCGAAGCGTAATAAAGTCCGGTAAAGGCGCTGGATCGGGACATCGCACTCAAAGATAAAGGTTAATTGGCCAACGGCACCCAGGATCGTGCCGCCGTTGCGTAAGGCATAGGGTGCGGTGTGAATATCAAAAAAAGAATAACTCACACCCTGGCCGGTCAGGTTTTCCGGCATGAGATCAGGGGCAAACCGGTTCCACCGCTTGACCAGATGACCGAAGATCAACCCCGGTTCCGGCATAGAATAATGCAGGTCACCTCGCTTAAACGAAACAGGACTTTTGAAATGCAACGTGATTCTGTCCGAAGCCAGACCATTCCGCAACAGATCGTCATAACCGGCCCTTCCTGACCAGGGAGTTGATGGCTGTTGTCCCAGCACTACATCTTCCACCAGAAACGACAGGTCGCCCACCGAAACCGGCTCCACCCATAAACCCTGTTCCAACGTGGTCAGGAAGACATCCTCCAGATCCGGGTGCAGGATAGATAGGCGCACCCAATAGGATTCATTGTTTAAAATGGCTCCATTGGCTTTCCGGCCCATGATGGGAGAGATGGCATAGGGCGCCGGGCCCTGATGGTCATGGAGCATGGCGCCCAGTCCGGAGTGGGCCGCGGAGATTCGATCAAGAAAAATGGGATGCATCAGGCAATGAAAAGATCGGGGCATCTTACCCCCGGTCAATGCCCGAAGATTGATGATGGCTGTCACCGGCATATTATCGCTCCAGGTACCACAGGTTGCCTGTGGCCACGATCCGATCGTTATTCAATTTAAAGCATCCGTCTTTCTTTTGTTCGGGCTGATACTGCAACACCCTTTGATAGCCGTGCTTGTAACCTTTTAGAAAGATCTTCGGCAATTTTTTATATCCCAGAATCCGGTCAAAATAGATATCCATAACGTCCTCTCGTATAATACACAACAAGGTGTTTTCATAGGCGCTAATACGGTAGGAAGGGAAATCATATATTGACCAGCCGCCCCCTTCACCCCATCTCCGCTGGTAAAATACTCGCTTAATCTGGGCGTGATAACCACCGTTTTCTATTGACAGATAGTCGCCCACACGCGCACCTTTGAGGTCTTCAGGGGACAGGCGAGGCCAATCTCTGGTCAGGCGACTTAGGCCCACTGGAATCGGGTTTTCCGGGCCTCCTGTTTCTTTGTTGATACCAGTGCATAGAGTGATAGACGGTTCCCAACTCCTTGTGACCAGAATACCTCTATCCCACAGGGGCTTACAGGTCAAATCACCGTCATAAGCATAATCCCACAGCATGTCGAAGAGAATCTCGCCCATCCAGTCCCCTTGGGGCGGTTCAAAATAGTCAGTCAACCTCACCGGGTCAAAAAGACCGTTCATGCCCTCCAAGTCCGCCCAATATGCGGTTTGTTGCCTGTTGCTTAACGAGCTAAAAGGAGGTCCCGATTCACCGCGAACAACAATTATTTTCGCTTCCGGCATCCTGCCCCGGCGATTCAAGCGGCCGGCCAGTTGGACCAGGCTATCGGGATTACAAAATTCCGTGACGATCAGATGGGCGTCCAGATCGCAACCCGCCTCTATGGCCGAGGTGGCTAAGATCATGAAGCCTTTATCATCTTTTTGGTGATTTATGACTTTGTTGATGACGCCCCGTCGCTGCTCCGAGGTCAGGCGGCCATGATAGACCAGGGGAGAATAATCGGTGAGCTTATCATAAAGTTCAATAAGATTTTTGATCGTTTCCGTTCTGACAATGACTCTTTCGCCGAGACGATAGTTGTTTCTGACTTGCTGCGCCACAGCGTCCACTAAACTCTCGCCGCCACCTGGGGCCGATACCAACTCCAGGTGCTTATGGGTATGGACCATCTGGAGGCATTCCCGCTGAAAATGCACCAACTCCTCATGCAATGGTTCCTGACCGGCATCGACCAGGGTCAGGAAGTCGGCAAATTCCTCTGGCAACGTCGCGCTCATCACACACAAATCCTTGCCCTTGGTGTACAGGGCCTCGACGAGCTTTTGGAAATTGGTATAGGCTAACTTATCATAATCATGCGCTTCATCGAATATAATAAACGGCTTTTTACCCAGGGCAGAGCCGAAGATACGGTGCGGAAAGATGAATGACTTTATCTTTTCGCCGTACCCAAACACTCGGAACAGGAATTTATCCAGGGTCGTCAGGATGATGTCGTCGGCAAATAAGTGCCGGTGGTAATCATTAAACCGGGATTTTCCATCACGGCAAGAATACCGCCGACAACTTCCACCCATGTCTATGGTGATATCCAATTTGTCATCGCTTCCCGCGGTCAGGCTCTCACCTATTTTGACAATCCGTTGTCCCATGTCCTCGATTAAGGCCTTAGAAGGAAGGACCATGACTACCCGGCGCTTATCACTCAGTGCGGGCAACAAAGTCGCCTCCGTCTTGCCTGTTCCAGTCCCGGCCTTAATCAGCAAGGCCGGATAGCCATCAGCCTGATCATACGCCTCCCACACCCTCCGCTGGAGTGGATTCGGTTTAAATCCTGTTGCTTTTTGATAATAGGCTTCAATGTCCATCGACCACCTCTCTTACCAGGTTTATGGTCATTTCCGTCGCTTTGAACATTCCAGTTTCTCTGAACCACTTGTTCATGGTTTTCTTGTCTTTTTCGGCCAGGTTGAGAAGCTTAGGCTCCTGTAGCTCCATCAACTTAAAAGTCAGAGGGAAAGACACCGGCCCAAAAGGCCAGGGCATAATTGTAAAATCAAAAGATGACCGATCTGGCCGCCAGGTAGTGAATTCCATAAAGGTTCGGCTAACGTCGTTTTTGCCCTCCACCGTCTTGACCGCCAGTTCGGCCTCCAATTGATCGGCCATACACAACAGATAAAGGTCATCGGCGAACCGCTTTCTGTCCTCCTCTTCTTTGAGCATAGCCTTTTCCCGATTAATCTGCTCGATTGAGAACTCATGATGCGCCCGAATCAGCCCAGCCACGTAAGGATCATCATGGGGCACTCGAAATCGGTGTCCCGCAAAGCTGTAACCCCAAGGTTTGCTTTGTTCATTTTTAAGTGTTTGGCCGTTCTTGTTTGTCTCGTATGTGACCCGAAAGGTTTCCCGCTTGCCCAGATCATGGAGTTCCACCGCCTTGTCCAGCCTGGCTCGGCTTTCGGGGTGAAAGAATTCATCCCGGAACCGGGATAAAATCTCTCGACAGTTGTTGATGTGATTCTCCAACGGCTGGCCGATGGCCCGATTCAAGTTCCCATTCTCATAACAAAAAAATATTCTACCCCAATGGTTCATGGCCACCTCCCCAAACCGGTTCCACGTCTCCTTGCAGAAAGGCGTCCGGAGCCGAAGCCGGAAATCCCACGCCGTCATCCATCGCCCAATAGGGGCCTGACATGGTGTCCACGTTCCACCAGGCTCCTATCTGATAATAGCCGTCGACGCCGCCTTTAACTCCGTTAGTCCAGGTGTAGTCTCGGCTCCAGTGATGCCCGTAAAGGTTGTAGTAAGTTCCTGAAATCGGTCGACAAGGCTGGGGCACCAAACCTAATGGTCTGAATTCCCCTTCTTTGAGCCAGGTTTCCTGAGGACGATCAATCCGGCAGACAAAAAGGTAGCCTTCCTTTCCCGCCTTGCCGCCGAAGTTCTTTAGTTCTTGCAAGGCCTCCAGCGCTTCCCGGTCATGGCTGGCCACCCATCCGGTCAGCAGGTCACAAAAGAGATAGTCCCAATGATGGAGCTGGTAGTTTTCTTTCGGTTCAGATTTCAGGAGTTGAGAGAATTCCGCATGAGCCAGGTTCTTAGGCCCGTGTCGTCTGGTTTTGTGAATATGCCACGAGCCTGCCGCGGGGAATGCCCCCAGAGGACGATATTCCGGGTTCAAGGTAATGGTGTATTCTCCGCCCTGATCTTGGGGACGAAACCAGTCTTCGTCATACCCTGGCCAAATCTTTCCGTCGGCGATCAGGAGCAACCTCTGGAGAAATCCGCTCATGGTCGTAGGCGGCATAAAAGGATAGCTCATGATGTGCAATATCCCCGAGGGCATCCGGCGGAAGGTGAGTGGGCCGATGGGTTTGATCTGGATTTCTGATATCCATAAAGAATCCATATTGTTCCCCTCAGTTTGCCTCTTATTTCTTTGCCTTTTTCGCGGGCGACGGGTCGTTGTTTGGGGTTGAGTCGGGTTCCGCCCGATGTGCTTTCAACTCTCGTTCCTCAAAGATGGTGGCCAGCTCTTGAAGTCTGGCCAGGGCGGCGGCGCCGGTGGTGCGGCTGAAGATGTCCTCTCGGCCATGAGTGCAGGTTTCAGCTAACCGGATGAATGTCTCCATGGCCTGAAGATTGTTGGTAATGGCGGGACTGATGATCGGTCTTTCCCCCAGGGGGACTCGGTATTCGTCCACCACCAGCAATGGCTCTTCCAGGGTTTGTCCTTTCTGCCAGACTTGTCTGGCTAACGATACGCCCTTGGGATTCCCGGCGCCAAGCCGGTTAAGGCTCATCAAAAAGGCATAGGCCACAGCGGTAAACTCATGTTCTGACACCGATAAACAGTGATTACTCACCGGGTAAAGCAGGCCGGGCTGGGCATATTCCTTGCGAAAAGGCATGGGGCTCAATTCTTTTTGCTTAGGATTGACATCTTCTTCCCTGCGGACTAAGGCTGGATGCATGGCCCGTTGCTTTTCCAATGCGATCTGCGAACCTACGGCTACCCCACCCGAATGGGTCAGTCGGCCGATGAAAGTCTTCTTTCCGGCCACCATACCGCCATACACGGCGCAGACGGGGCAGTTGTCCTTGCAGCAAGTATTGGGTATGCCACAGTCGAGTTCATCCATCAGGAGTTGCCCGCCGGCGTCGCTCCACAACAGACATCTCCTTTCCACGCCCCGCCTCTTGGTAGGACTGATGTAGCATTTTTCCATTTCTCCCTGTGGAGTCCAGACGCGCACCTTTTCCACGATATTGATGTTCACTTCTTTTTCGGCGCCGAAATATAGTTCCTGGGATCCTTCCAGGATGGCATAAATATCATAATGCTTTCTGGGAGATTCGGACTTAGGCAGTCCGCTCAGTGTCTTTTCCGCCATGATCAGCTCCTTTGTGTGTTCAGTTAGTTCTCTGAGCCAAGGTATTCGGGGAACATACTCCACAGGGCCAACTTTACTTGATAGGCGAAGCCTCGCCAGTCAGCTTCGTTCTCAAAAGGCTTTTCTCCTTCATTGACCAGCCGAGCAGTGACTCTGGCGATTTGGTCCGGACCGATAAAGATGACCTGTTCAAAATCTCGCGCCCAGGCAAATGCCTTGTTCTCATTGATGATCCGCTGACCTTCCGCCTTGAGCCGAAGAATGTCTTCCCCGGCCCATTCCAGTAGTTCCAGCGCCTTCTCAAAAAAGTACCTGTTTCTCGGCCGCTGACAAAAAATGAAATCCTTTGACTCGCATTCTCGTGAGGCGGTGTAAGCATACTGAATCGGACGATCCACTTCCTCCAAAAGTTTGCTTATGGCCCTCTTCTTATCTTTTTCTTTGACACTTTCAACTCGTTCGGCCAGCGGCAATAATAATCCGGCAAAGCCGACGATCTTGGGATAATCGGGAATCGGCATCTGGGCCTCCTTGTTAAGTATTTCTAATCCATGCCATATGTTTTGCAGTTGGTTCATGCGCCAACTGCGGCCATATCCCTGAACTACTCGTCCGGCGATCAAAACGTAAAATCCATGAAAGACATTCCCGGTTGATGTCAGACGCAAGAATTGAGAAAAATGTGGCCGGAGTTCCTTATTAGTGTAGCACCCGTAACTAAAGACATCATCCCAGGCGGCCATAGAAGCCACATACCAAAGCTGCCATCGGGGCAGATGGAATTTTTCCTCCCCAGGGCAGACCTCCACCCCAAACCCCTGGGCAAAGGTCTCAGCCGGGAAGGTGGTCGCCATTTTCCAAAGAGCATAATGGTACGCACCCAAAGAAGAACTAAGTAGTTTTCCTTCCACTTTTTCCGTAAGATGCAGGCTGACGAAACTTCCCGCGATTATATTTAGGCTTTGGGCCACATATTTTCTTAGTTCCTGTTGAACATCTGACGACATATCGAGAAAACGGTCCTGGTCGTTTTCTCGGACGAATCTAAGGTCCAGGGCGGCAGCTTGGCTCGGCAAAGAAAAACAGTGGCCACGCATCGGGCACAAAATGAGGTTATATCATCCTTCGTTACGGCTGCCTGTGGCCGTTCATCGGAATCCTTGAGAAACACGGCTAACCGCTTAAAACCAGCTCCCCTACCGATGATCTGCCCACATCCGCCGCACCTGCTATGAGATACCCGTATGTGAAAATCTCCTCCTTTCAAACATTGCCCGGTGCTCACCATGGGCAAAGGGATCGAAACATATTTATAGGTCTTTATAAACTTCTTTATATCGGTGATGGCCCCGGGTATGCTGCCTTGTTTGAAATGCCTTTTTTGTCCTCTGCCTGTCTGGTAATAATCTATTAGGAACTCGGCCATGCTTTCGGATATAATCGGAATACAGGTCGAATCCCAAGGTCTTGCCTGGCTCTTAAACAGTGTTTTATGATCGAGAAAAATTCTGACGGTTTGCTCCAAATTTTCCTTTGAGGACAATTTCTCCCAAAACCTGGTCCATTCATCTTCCAGGGTTAATGGTTTTTCTGTGGCCTGAATAACGACCAATTCAGATTCAGTAATTTTCGCCCAGGCGTCACGGGAGATGAGATGGCGGGCGAATTCTTCCCAGAACCAGTCATAACTCAGGCCCATCTGGGCTTCGCCTGGTCTGGGGGGGAGGGGCAAAATTTCTCTGACGCCTCTTAGCGCACCTGTGGCGTCGCTCAAAGTATGTCGAATTCGGCCGTCACTTGAGTCGGGGTGGTTATCATCAATAACCAGGGGCGTGGCCTGGATCAAGGGAGGGCGCCATTCCGTGCCTCCCGTCGGTAAAGGGATGGCTAATTGACGGAGTTCCTTTAGTTTTTTGGTGACCTGCAGGAATCGGTTCAGGCTCGGATTAAAAGAGCCCCGGTTTTTGGCTTTTACCAGGTTAGACAACTCTTCATCCGTCAACAAGATAA
>JADFXK010000143.1 GCA_015233625.1 Deltaproteobacteria bacterium
GGGCCTTTCTGGACCATCATGTTGGCGATGGGTTTGCCCACGATATTGGACCGACCGACCACGACCACTTCGGCGCCGGAGGTCTCGACACCGGCCCGGACGATCATCTCTTGAATACCGGCCGGGGTACACGGCGGAAATTTAACTTCGCTGCCGCCGATCATCAACCGGCCGACGTTCACCGGATGGAAGCCATCCACGTCCTTGTCGGGATCTATGGCGTTCAGCACTTTCTTCTCATCAATATGCTTGGGCAGAGGCAACTGGACCAGGATGCCGTGAATGCTGTCGTCCTTGTTATATTTGTCGATCAGGGCCAAGAGGTCCGCTTCAGAAATGTCTACGGATTGGTTGTCCTGGACTTCGTGGAATCCCACCCGGTGCGCCGTCTGAATTTTGAGCGTGACGTAAGAAATAGAGGCTGGGCTTTGACCGACCAAAATGGTCACCAACCCTGGAACAACTCCGTGTTTTTCTTTGATCTGTGCTACTTCAGCGGTAATTTCGTCGAGAATCTGCTCGCGAATCTCCGTCCCTAAGATCAATTTGGCACTCATGAAGAATCTCCTTTCCCAATTAATGAAAGCTCGTTTCCGAAGCGCGGCTGCCGCCGCAACTATATTATCAAAAACCTTAACCTCAGAGGACGCAAAGAGGGCTAACCCGGCTACGCGGATTGTTTATACATTAAAGATTAAGTGATAAGCCGCCAGGGCATTGATAGTTTCCGCGTTCTTTCTTTTCCTTTGCGTCCTCTGTGGATTGCTGTTTGTCGCGGCGATGGGGCAACTCTATTGTGGGGTCGATCTGCCGCTTTGGTCTGGGATGTAAAAATCATAGGTCAGGCATTTTGTCAACATATTTTCTTAGTCTGACGGCGGTTTTTGTGAAATTATCTTCATGATGTCTTGCCTTTGAAATCACGGATAAAAGTACTTCCAGACGACGACAAAATCATAGTCAGACCATAGTCTTCAGGGGTATTTAAGGACAAAAACCTGAAAAAATCTCTTGACATCGCCGGGCCGAATTCTGTAAATGGTAAGTAAATAGCAGGCCGCAACCATTCTTGCCGGTAAGCTTTTCGGAGAACCGGACCACCCGGGCAATCTGCCCCCAAGGTCAAATGATCCCATGCCAGGAGCCACGTGATGGACCTGGACATAACCGGATTTTGGCCGAGGACAAAGGAAATGGTCCCAGAGAAAGGCATGTTACCGGCGGATTAAATTTCGTGGTGCGGACCGGTCTCGTTTGTCTTGGAATCCCTCGCCCTCCTTTGAGGCGCTTGCCCTTCGGGTCTGGCCGTCACCACGGCCTCGCCCAACTCCAACCGACCGGTTTCTCTCCACTTCAATTTATTCCCCAGCATTCGACATTACTTGTTTCTCGTTCCTTGTTGCCGGTTGCACGTTGCCGGTTGCACGTTACCGGTTGCACGTTGCCGGGTGTCTTCAGCGAGTTACATGCAACCAACCACAGGTGCTTCCAAAAACAGCAACTTAAAGGAACGCGGTTTCTTTCTACTCGGTACGTATTGAAGGTCTTCTTAGACGTGCAACCAGCAACGTGTAACCAGCAACCAGAAGGAGCCTCAATGGACAGAAGAAAATTGACCATTCCAGATTTCTATGAGAAGAAACGAACCGGAGATAAGGTCACCATGCTGACCGCCTACGACTATCCCATGGCCATTTGGCTGGACGGGGCGGGGATCGAGATGGTCCTGGTGGGCGATTCCTTGGGAATGGTCGTACTGGGCTACGATTCCACGGTTCCGGTGACCATGGACGAAATGATTCATCACTGCCGGGCGGTCCGTCGAGGGGTCAAATATGCGTTTGTCATCGGCGATATGCCGTTCATGTCCTACAACGTGTCCATTGAAGAGGCCATCAGGAATGCCGGCCGGTTTATGAAGGAAGCTGGATGTGACGCAGTTAAGCTGGAAGGGGGATCGGAAATGGCCGCCACGGTCGCGGCTATTGTGGAGGCCGGAATTCCCGTAGTCGCCCACATCGGCTTAACTCCTCAAACCGCCACCAAGCTGGGCGGGTTTAAAGCCCAGGGAAAAGACGCCGCCTCAGCTCAAAAGCTGCTGGACTCGGCCCGGGCATTGGAACAGGCCGGGGCCTTCTGCGTGGTCATGGAGTGCATCCCCGACCAGTTGGCCGCAAAGATCACCAGTGCCGTCAGCATGATCACCATCGGCATCGGGGCCGGGCCGGATTGCGATGGTCAGGTGTTGGTGACCAACGATATGTTAGGCATGTTTGACCGCTTCACCCCTAAATTTGTAAAGAAATATATCAATCTTACGCCGGAAATAGACCGGGCCGTAAAAGCCTATATCAATGAAGTGAAGGAAGTCAAGTTCCCAGGGCCGGAACACGTCTTTACCATCACTCCGGATAATCTGGAAAAATTAGCGTAACCTCTAAGCATTCGGAAGGCGTCAATATGAAGATCGCGGTTATCGGCCCAGGGGCCATGGGCCTGCTGTTTACGGCCAAGTTAGCAGAAGCCGGATACAATGCCACCCTGGTTGATCATCGGGCGGACCGGGCGGCGGCGCTGGCTCGGGATGGAATCAATGTCAAGGGCTTGAGCGACATCGGCCCCGTTCACGTGCCGGTTATAACCCGAGCCGGACAGATGGACCAGGCGAACCTGGTGTTGATCTGCGTCAAGGCCTACGACACTCCCCTGGCTGCGGCTACGGCTAAGGACCTGGTGGCTCCTGACGGCTGGGTGCTGACCCTGCAAAATGGGGTGGGCAATGTGGAACGGTTGGCCGAGGTCATTCCGGCGGCGAAGATTCTGGCCGGGGTCACTTCCCATGGGGCCACGGTCCTGGCTCCCGGAGTCGTCCGCCACGCCGGTCAGGGCGACACCACGATCGGTCCGGCCATTCCTTCCAATGGGCACAATGGTGACCGGGCGCGACATGAATCCATGCACCGGGTGGCCGAGGTGCTAACCGCGGCCGGGTTCACCACCGCGGTATCACCCAATGTCCAGGATCTGATTTGGAGTAAGCTGGTGGTGAATGTGGGTATCAACGCCCTGACCGCCATCACCGGCTTGTGCAATGGGGAACTGTTGTCTCACACTTCCTTAGATGAGGTATTGAATCGGGCGGTGGCTGAAGCGGTGGAAGTGGGCCAGGCCAAGGGCATCACCTTCATTCATCCCGTGCCGGTGGCTAAGGTGCGGGAGGTCGCGGCCAACACCGCGTCCAATGTCTCCTCTATGCTCCAGGACATGCTGAAGCAGAGACCGACCGAGATCGATTACATCAACGGCGCCATCACAACCGAGGGCGGCAAACTGGGCATTCCCACGCCGGTCAATATGGTCTTAGCCGGCATAGTCAAGGGCCTGGAAGCCAGCCACCGGCACCGCGTGGCGCCCATGGTCCATTGATGGTCTGCTATATTGTATATTGACCATCGGAGAAAGAGACGCCGATTTGAGTTCTCGGCTAGAAGCTGACCGTTGACGGTCGAGAGCTGATCTCTGGTCACGAGTCCTTAACGGATCGATTACTTATCATGATTATTGTATGTTATGTACAGGAAAAATTTAGTTCCAAAAAAAGCTTGACATGCCCCCCATGAGAGTGCTTTAATTACGATTTCAACAGCGACGGTAACGATCTGTCGGGACGTGGCCCAGTCTGGTAGGGTACCTGAATGGGGTTCAGGTGGTCGCTGGTTCAAATCCAGTCGTCCCGACCAGCAAATACAAGGACTTAAGCCAAATCGGTTTAAGTCCTTTTTTTTGTGCGTACCCATTGCGTACCCGCTTGCAGTTTGACGTACCCAGACTGGCCTTCCTGTTTTCCTGGGTCAGTCCTTCTTGTACCCTGATCGCCGCGGTCATCGCCGGAAGCATTCTTGATGTCCACAGGTGAGTGGGTGACGAATCCGCCAGCGCCCCACTTACCTGTGTTCATTTTAGTTGAAGATACCGGCTTACCCTTATTCCGGCAACCAAGGCGGCTGCTCCCTGGTTATCGAGAACCGGTTTTCACCGACACGAAAGACTTTCAATTCTCCGTCATACATGGCTAAGTCGTCGCTAATGATCCGCTCCAGGTAGATTATTTCGCAGTCTTCGGCTGAGATGTTTTCTCGACCTCCCTGTGATGACATGGTTTTGATCATTTCGGTAACCTCGGCCTCAGTCAGCACCATGTCAAAGTCGCCCCAATCCGATGGTGGTAGAAATAAAATGTCTGGGAATTTTTGATCCGATGTCATGATGCTTACCTCCGTTCGGCTGAATAAAAGAAAGATAATAGTTAACCTAAGAGTTAATCTTTTCTTTTATTTGGCCTCAGTTTTACCCGGAATCTTGAAATAATCTTTATGCGGATTGTTATATTCTCGCACGTCACCAAAGAATATCTTTTCCCCGGTCACCTTTTCGGCCAATTTGTCGGCTATTGCTAACAATTCGTGGAATAAATCATTTGCTTTAATGGCGCTTTCATAACTCACGTCAGAAATCCAGCTTAATTTATCGGCATCGATGTCTATATCGTTCGCCGCTCTGGCAAAGATATAGAGGCCGTCTGTAGCCTGGCCGATTTGTTTAGCGAATTCCTCATGAAGTGCAAAAACTCTTTTCGAGGTGTCCGTCTCCATCAATATACCTCCTGGACATAGTCGCAACAGTCCGAAAGCTTGGCCTCTGCGTCGCTCAAAAGGTTGTGTAAGTGCGTTAACTCTGTCATCTCTTCGCTGGTGATCGAGTTAACGAGCAAGTGTAAAACACCTCGAACGATCTCAATCGTTTTCTGCAAATTCGTCTTTGGTCAATTTCTTCTTTTCGGTCGCTTCCATAACTTTTCTCCTCCACAAAACGAGACCGGCGGTTCAACAAGTGTTGCTAAAGGTGTCCACCAAAGACACCCGCCCATGCGTCACCACATAGGCACACTCATCAAAACGCCGGTCAAATTTTTCTGGAAATAGAAATAGCCAATCTTACGGGTGGCTGGCCGTTGGTGGGTCTGATTCTTAGCGGGATCAGATTTACACAGGTGGGGTGAGGATGTCAATTATTATTTCGGCTCCGGGCCTTCCAGATAAAAGAAGAGATATCCTGTCGGCAACCGGTCCCAACTCCACCTGTGTCGAAATCCAGGGCGTGATGATTGTTGGCGGAGTGCTTGCGTGGTATGGTGTTCTCTTGCTGTTTATTGAGTTGACGGAAGGATGGGCATAGTTATTTCCTTCCAGGGCTTCCGATAGGCGATGAAGGGAAAGTCTTTGTTGGTAATGTCTCGGTTTTATATGTCTGATCTTTAAAAGGATATACGATTTTAGGTTGGGGTGTATTGCTTTCGAGACTTCTGTATCCGAGACCATAATATCCCAATCCATAATTCATCGGGAACCATCCAATTGGTTCAGTTGCGGTTTTTGCTTTGGCTTTTTTCTGTGCCGACGTGCCGGCCGCGGTGGTAGAAGGGTCTGTTGTTTTGGCAGGTGATTTTAGAGATGATTTGGTTGATGTTTCTGAGTCTCTTGGTATCAAGCTGGGATTGCGGACCGGATTGTCGGGCAGAATTTCGACTTCCGGCTCTGCTAATGTGCTCGCTGTTGGAGCGTCGCTAAATGATTTTTTGCCAGTAGCATCCGTGTATTTGTAAACCTCTAAGGTAAAAGCCGGGAAGGATAAGGTGGACACAAAACAGATAGCCAAAACCATCATTATCAGTCGTTTCATGGCTCCTCCGGGGGATGAAATACAGTTGGAAGTCGTTAATGGTGGGAAATCGAGAAGTATTATTTCATGGGTAAGCTGAAATGTCAATGTTTAAAATTTGGTCTTTTCCGACGAAATTCCTCCGGACCATCTCGGGGCCGCTCTAAGGGGCTGTTTTCTGGGTGTTTGCCAATCTCTTTCCGGTAGACTAAGGGTTGCCCTTGCAGGGACTCATAGCCTATAGAACGCTGGTTAAAACCCGCCCAAGGCCGTCTGGTAATCCTGCTAAATAAAGAAAGGGTGTAAGGCTGGCTGATACCCTTCCGTAACCTTACGTTACAGCATCCCGGTCGTGGGCTTAATTAAAGAAAGGGTGTCGGTTCCGCCGACGCCCTTAACCCCGGCGCAATTTTGCGCTCGTTGATCGCCTCGACGGTATCGACTCCATCATCTTGACCACGGTCACATGATCCTGGCTCAACCCATCTCCAGCCGGGCAAGGGGTAGGTGTCAGACCACTCCCCTTGGCTCATGCTGAAAGCCGATTGTCACAGTTTGGTGGTTCAAAAACGTGTTGCCGCCGGTTCCGCCGCCAGCGTCGCACGAATTCGTCCAGGTCCGCCGGATCAATCACCAGGCCGTGATTTGTCTGTTTGACCTTTAGGCGATCTTTGCCGATGTGATAGGTGAGTGTTCCCGGTGTCACGCCGAATGTTTTAGCTGCCTGGCGCACTGAAAGAGCCGTGTTTGCCGTGGGCCGGGCCTGCTCCGGTTGTTTCTTCGGCTTGTCCTGGCTGGCCAAAAAAATCAGAAACGAGTTGACGCATATTTTCGCTCCGGTTCTGGTCCCCGCTTGCAGGTCTCAATGGCCGTTGCCGGGAAGTCGGCCAGGGTCAAAACTCTTGGCCGGGTTCCATCACCAGGTTTAAAAGACTCACAGGGTGCGTCACCGGGATAAACTCTTGGCCATTTATGGTCACCCTTCCGCCCTGGGGGTCGTCCAAATAAAAGGCAAAGGCCATCACCAGCGGCCTTAAACTCGAAAGCCAGGCAGGCGGAGCAAGTCATCTGAGAGCATAACACGTTTGACATAATTATTTACCTAATTCTGATTGGCTAATATGATGCTCTAAATCTATTGTGTTAAGATTTTTTGTTATGGATAGTGTTATATATTGAACAGGGTGGTCGAAAAATTTGTGCTGCTATTATCGTCAGTTGACAATTTTATAGCCCGTTCCGGCTGCCCGACCAATGGTCAAGCCATCAACACAAAGTTCATAGAAACCGCTATCAGGGTCTTTGGTGGCGTCCTGGGTGATGGCGCTTTCCTGCTTAAAAAAATGGAAAACGCAAGGCGCTTAAAGGGTCCGCCTCTAATTCGTACCCTTCGATTAGGCTGTGGTCTTTGAGTGAAGCCGTCTCGGGACTCCAGGCGGACCGCCGCTGCGTCGTCAATCTGACTCCTCAACTTTGAGGAGTCGTTTCGCTGTTTGACTGCTCAAAATTGCGCCGCCAGATCCAACCAATCACCTCACCCCTGTGTTCAATCCCATGCCGGACCATGGTCGTCCGTCGGCTTGTTGGCCAGGGCATCCAGCCGGGTGATTAATTCTTCCTGAATGGCTCGGGCCAGGTCAACCAGGTCAGTTATGGGCATTGCCTTGAGGTTAGCCATTTGGCGTCTCATCCTTGGTCGGTTCCGGCGCTGTGCTATCCTGTCTAAGCTTCTCCATCTTGGCTGCGATCTTTGCCTTGGCTACTGATCCATTGAACACTTTCCCTAAGTAGACGCTATGCACTTTGCCCTTGATCGACTTGTAGGCTCGGTAATAGCCCCGCCGGTCAAGCTCAATGGTCCAGCCGTCAAGCGATGATCCTTTCTTTACCTGGGGTTGGTGGCTAAGCTTTTCCACGAATTCTTGCTTCTCTTGGGTAAGCTTAATCATTGTGTCCTCGTGGTTCTGAGAAAGCTTGTCCACTTCAACCCGATGCTCCTGTCTAAGCTTTTCCATTTGTTTGTCATGGTCAAGCTTGCTCACTTTCGCCTCATCGGTTAGCCGGGTAACGGTTGAAGTCAGTTCGGCCAAGTGTTGGGAAAGCTTCTCCATTTCGGCCTGGTGATTCTGAGTAAGGTTATCCATTCCGGCCTGGAATTCCTGTATAAGCTTTCTCATTTCCTCTTTATGTGCCTGGGCAAGCTTATCCACGTCCCCCTGGTCACCGGCGACCTGCTCGACTTTAGATTGTCTAAGCTTAATCACTGTGGCCACAATGGTCGGGGCCTTTGTTTTAAATGTGTTGGCTTTCATCGCCTGTGACATTCCTGGGATTCGCTGGCATAAGACGTCAAAAGCCTTTTGGTGTTCCCCTGGGTGTTTCTGGTAAACGGCCATTAATTCGTCTATGTGGTCAAGTAAGAATTCTTCTGGGCTGGGCATGGTGTCACCTCCGTTGGTTGAGTGTATAAGCTTGCTCATTGTAGCATAGCCATGGAATCAAATGCAAATAAAATAAGAAAGCTTAGACACGAAAAGATGAACATCGCCGGAGGTGGCCCCGGTGTACGGTAAGCGTACACTTGCCCAGGCCTCGAATTCTGTAACTCCAGGTTACGGAAATGCTCTCGGCCAGGCATCTGTAACGTAAGGTTACAACATCCATAACTTAGAGTGACAGATGGTTTAGGGCATCCGTAGGACAAACCGACAGATGATTCCGGCCCAGAGCTTTTCTTAAACTTCGGAAAAACTCGGCCAGACTGTCAGCCGGATAAGCTGCGTTTTCAAAACGCACCTTCAATCCTGGTGTCGAACCTGAATACAAACTAAAGAAATACCCCCCTAATGGGCAGGTTCCATCCCTATTTTATCACCCCACTAAATCCCCCTTGGCAAATTGTAATATTCGGATTAGATATAACCTGACCTAATATAATTATGGGCTTGGCGCTCCATCTATCAAATGTTTTTTCTATGTTTTATGGAGCTATCCTAGATCGATGGTCTTCTACGGAGGTTCACATCATGGCTGTTGTATCCACACAATCAGATGATGGTACAATCTTAAATATCAGCGTAATCGGCAAGTTTGACATCACGAGCCATGTCAGTTTCATCCAAGCATATCGGGATAAACTGAGTTATTATGGGGATAAGCTGAGATTACTCTCGCGAGTGGTGGTGGATATATCTAAGGTGGAGTATATGGACTCAACAGCTTTAGGTATGCTTTTGATTCTGCAGGAGAAGGCTACCGTAGCAAACATGGCCGATGTCGTCCTCTCGAATTGTCCCCCCTGCATCAAAGAAACCCTTAAGAACATTGGGGCTGACAGGATAGTTAAGGTCGATTGGTCGTAACCTCCGCTGGATGATTGCTTCCGACCAGGGCATCAGCCCAATAAAAAAAGGCCGGAGGATGTCCCGGCCTTCAGGTTGATTCGGATTGATTACTTCACCACCCGGAGGTTCCGCTCCTTCCGTCTACGGTCTCGCTCCCACCCGGCGAACATCTTTTGCAGGTCCGGCGGTGTCTTGTTGTTGCCCAAGGTGCCCACCCTGTCGCAGAAGTCTTTTATCGGGCCATCTTTCACATCGGTCAGGTTGCCAATGTCACAGGCCACCCACAATTCACACAGGTCTTCGGACTCCAGATCGACTATTGC
>JADFXK010000144.1 GCA_015233625.1 Deltaproteobacteria bacterium
AATTCTTGCGTCTGGCCGGCTTCTTGGAGCGGGACCTGGGGGCCAGGGTGGTTTATACCTATGGCCCTGGGGAAAAAGAGGTGGTCAAAGAATTGATCCGATTATCCGATCAACCACCGATTTTGTTCACTTCCGCCACATTGAAAGGGTTCGCCGCCCTGGTCTCTTTGACTGATCTGTTTATCTCACTGGAAGGGGGGCCGATGCATGTGGCCGCAGCTTTGGGCGTCCCGGTGCTGGGCATTTTTGGTCGGACGAATACAGCCATTTGGGCCCCCTGGGGAGAAAAGACATCGTTGGTCCGGGATAAAATTCATGTCAACCGAGTGACCGTAGATGAAGCTGCTAACGCCGCAAAAATTATGTTGGCCAACTGGTATCATTTTAATGAAAATCTGTCATGAATTTTAAGGTACTGTTTTTTACCAAATTAGTCCGCCATTTTCTCCTAGCCCGAGTGAACAGGCAAGACCACGCCCATAGTTATGACCAGATGCCGACCCCGCAAGACAACCCCGGAATCCTGATCATTATTTTAACTAAATTGGGAGATACCCTTTTTTGCCTGCCCGCCATCCGAGAAATAAAACGGTCCTTTCCTGGTTCCCGGATCTCCGTGGTGGTCACCCGGAAGTACACCGCCCTGGTCGAAGGGATGGAAGAAGTTGACGAAATTCTTACCTTCAAAGGCATCCCTTCCCATATCCCTTTGATGATGGCCATGAAAGACCGAACCTTCGACATCTCCATTGAAATTATGGGCACCGAACCGGAAGCACCTA
Organism: Deltaproteobacteria bacterium; assembly: GCA_015233625.1. GTDB lineage: Bacteria > Desulfobacterota > JADFXK01 > JADFXK01 > JADFXK01 > JADFXK01. The sequence continues at coordinate 783 of JADFXK010000144.1, forward strand.
TCATCGCCTACTATAGCGGCGCCCCATTCCGAGTCGGCCCAACCGGTAAGACCTTTAGTTTCCTGTTTAACTGCCCCTACCCATATCCCCGAGGATTATACCCTCACCACCATATCGACGATAAACTCAAAAAGATCTCCTTTATCGGGGCGACCATCCAAGACAGGTCACTAAATCTTGACCACCTGGCCAGCCACGCCGCCTCCGACCCGAGGCTGGAAGAAAAACTCATCCGAGCGGGTGTCAACCCGGACAAGGATTATGTGGTGGTTCACCCTGGGACTGATGAGATCAGGCGTTGCTATCCGCCCCACTTGTTTCGTGAAGTTATCCGGCAGCTAATGGACCATCACGGGATTGATGTGGTGGTTACCGGCATCAAGCGGGAACGAAAACTTATTTCAAAGGTAATTGAGGGATTGCCCAAGCCAGCCATTAGAGTCTACAATAGTGATGTCCTGACCCTGACCCGACTATTGCTCGGCGCCCGGTTGGTGATCTCCAACGACACCGGGCCGCTTCATCTGGCCGCGGGACTGGGAACCAATACCCTATCTCTGTTCGGCCCCATTAATCCACTCCGGGCCGCACCCAGGTTGCCCTATTTCCTCAAAGGCCGTCATAAATCTCTCAGGCACCCCTATATGGACGGTATTTCATGTGAAGATAAATCTTGTGTCCACCCCGTGTGCTTAGAATCGATTCCCGTTAAGGAAGTAATTGATGCCGCAAATGATTTGCTGGACGGAGATAAAACAGAGTAGACTTCGGACCTTAGGATATCTTCTCTTAACGCTTTCCCTGGCCGTCACCGCCTTTATCCTCCCGTTCAAGGACACTACCGCTGTCCGAAATATTTCTCTATTTTCAGCCGTTTTTTTCCTGATCGCCTTTTCCATAGACGAACGTCGTCCGCTGGTTCTCCCCACCGGCTTAGAGCTTCTGATTCCGGCCTATATTGGATGGGCCGTTATTTCTGCCCTGACGTCAATTGACACCCGGCTGGCCCTATCCAAAATCAGGGGAGAAATGATCATGGGTTTTTTATTCCTTTACGTTCCTTTCTTGGCCATCAGAGACCGCTATCAACTGCGGACCGTGATCTACTCCATCCTGGCTGTGGGATTCCTCCTATGCACCACCGGGATGGTCGAATATATCCTCTTGCCCGCCCGGATCAAGTCAGTCACCATGGATTACAATTTTATGAGTTCCTTTCTGGTGATGATTTTCCCCTTAATCTTGTATCCCCTGGTGACTCAGAGAAAACTAATTGTCAAAGCCTTGTCCGGACTCTTTCTGCTGGCCATGTTTACCGCCAACATCCTGACGTCCTGCCGGGCCGCGTGGATCGCCATGGTAATCCAGATTGTCTATTTCGGGCTCAAGATAGAAAAAAAAACGCTGATTCTCTTTGTCCTGGGGGCCGGTCTCATTGGCACAATTTTTTTTCCTCAAGTGGTCGACCGGGTTCGCCCGATGCTGGAGCTTAAGAACTATACCGGAAATGAAGTCACCATTGGACGCCGTCTCCAACGCTGGTCCGTGGCCTGGGAAGAGATGACCAGGCGGCCTTTATTGGGGGTTGGTTTTGGCCGGACCCAGGTGTACCCCTATTTCAGCCGGTTCAATATCAAGGAAATAGGTCAGGAGGAAGGACAACCCCATGCCCACAACACCTATCTAGACTTTGGAATGGAACTGGGATTTCCGGGCTTATTACTCTTTCTGGCGATGTTGGCCAAGATCCTTCATACTTGTTATAATAGTCTAAATAAACTAACAAAAAACCAAAACATCTTGCTGTTTTGTCTCATCCTCTCTATTATTGGTTTTTTAATCCGGATATTGTTTGATGATCTGCTCTATAATGAAATCGGTCTTTTCTTCTGGTTCTTAACCGGCATCGCCCTCAAGCTGGCTCTATATCCACCTCCGGAGGCTGAGGACCACTCCTGGCCGCACCACCCAGCGGGAAAAAACGGTTGTCAGGCTGTGATCGAATAGAGCGACGCGGATCATGCCAGATGTCAGATATTAACACTATAACAGAGTGAATTAACGTGACAAATAGTCAAATGGTCGATCGATTGACCGGAGTGCTCACTTCATTTAAAAATACCTCTATCCTGGTTATTGGGGATATCATGATCGACCAGTTCATCTGGGGCAAGGTATCCCGTATTTCACCCGAAGCGCCTGGCCCGGTGGTCGATGTAACCAATGAGACGTTCTTACTCGGTGGTGCGGCTAATGTTCTGAACAACATTTTCGCTTTGGGAGGACAGGCCGTCATCTGCGGGGTGATCGGCCGGGACCTGATGGGCGACAAGATCTGTGATATGTTGTTGGAACGTGGTTTATCGCAGCATGCCCTGGTCAGATTGGATGACCGGCCCACGGCAGTTAAGACGAGAGTTGTCGCCCATAGCCAACAGGTCGTCAGGGTGGACCGGGAAAAAAAGGGTCCGGTCACCGGGAAAGCCCTTAAGGAACTACTGAGGAGTATTGAGGATACCTTGCCCCAGGTCAAAGGCATCATTGTTTCCGACTATGGCAAGGGCGTCATCACCAGAGAGTTCATGGACGGACTGCGGGCCGTGACCAAGGGCGCAGCTCAGATCATCTCCGTTGATCCCAAAGTCGGCCACTTCAGACGCTATCGCGAAACCACCATTATCACCCCTAATCACCTGGAAGCGTCGCAGGCGACCGGCATAGACATCACCGATATGGAGACCCTCATCAAAGCCGGAAAAAAGCTGTTGCACGATATTAACTGCCAGTCCGTGATCATCACCAGAGGCGAGGCCGGGATGTCCTTGTTTGAAGGTGACGGCCGGGTAACCCACATTCCCACGGTGGCCCGCCAGGTTTTCGACGTCACCGGCGCCGGCGACACGGTTATTGCCGCCCTGACCTTGGGCATGCTGGCCGGACTCGATCTGAAGGATGCGGCCATGCTGGCCAATTTTGCCGCGGGCGTGGTGGTCGGTGAAGTGGGCACTTCGGTGGTCACGCCCGAAAAACTACGCAAGGCCATCACCAGTTTTGACCACATGGAACAATTAACCGCCCTGTGAGAGGTGAGTCAACGGCTATGGATAAGGTATATCGGACGGCAATTAACCTGCTGAAAAAGGGCGAACCTTTTGTCCTGGCCACGGTTATTCAGCATCGTGGTTCCTCCCCGCGGGGCGCGGGCAGCAAGATGGTCGTCAAATGTGACCGAACCATTATCGGTTCAGTCGGCGGCGGCAAGCTTGAGGCGCGCGTTCAGGTCGCGGCCGAAGAAGTTTTCAAGACGGGCCTAACCAGGCTACTGGACTTCAGTTTAACCGGGGCCGATGCTGCGGACACCAACATGATCTGTGGCGGTGATCTAACGGTTTATGTGGAACTCCTGAACTCGTCCGCCGGCCCCGTCGCCGAATCCATGGCCGGCCTGAGCCGGATCTTCCGCAAAGGGGGGCGGGGCATCCTGGTTACTCTGGTCGCTCCCGATCTGGGTATGGATTTTGGAGACCGGAAATGTTTGATCCTGACTGATGGCCAGGTCTTCGGAAACTTGCCTGATTTAGCCGCCAATACGGAATTAATCACCGCCCGGATGAATGACTTGATCAGACATAATCAGCCGGCTCTGATTTCGGGACACGGCCACACAGATACCGGTCTTCCTTTCCAATTGTACCTTGAACCGATCCTGGCCGAACCGCGGGTGATCATCTTCGGCGGCGGCCATGTTTCCTACTATGTCGCCCAATTGGCGGACCAGGTCGGGTTCCGGGTGGTGGTCATGGATGACCGGGTCGAATTCGCCAACGTAGATCGCTTTCCCATGGCCGGAGAAGTGGTGGTCGCACCCTATGAGGGGGTCGTTGATCGGTTAGGCGTGTCCGACAATTGCTACCTGGTCATCGTCACCAGGGGTCATGTCCATGACCTGACGGTGGTGGCCCAGGCCCTCAAAACTTCAGCCCGTTATGTGGGGATGATCGGCAGTCGCCGGAAAACAAAACTAATTTTCGATCACCTCCTGGCCACCGGATTCACTCCCGCTGACATCGGCCGAGTTCATTCACCGATCGGATTGGCGATTAACGCAGAAACTCCGGAAGAAATCGCGGTGAGTATTGTGGCTGAATTAATCCAGGTACGGGGTGAGGGGATGCGGGGGTTATTAGCCCGACACGTGTGAGTTCGGGTTGCGGGTTGGTTGCGGGTTTCGAGTGTGGGAGATCCTGCCTGAGTTCAAAGTATTTATTCTAAGTACATATGTTTATTACAGCAAGGGGGACCGTTAATATGGGAGATAGATCGCGGAACATCCTGGTGTGCCTGACTGAATCGGAGGATTCCATTCGAGCCGCCCAGTATGTGGGCCGTCTCATCGGCGGAGCCCCAGGCTACAACGTGACTTTACTCAGCATCGTGGATGATCCACCCTTCGACTATTTTAAAGACGAAGAAGAACGCATTGAATTTGTAGATAAAAAGCAAAAACGAGTGGAGATGCTCTTAAACGAAGCCCGGCGGGTCCTGTTTGGGTACGGATTTCAGGAAACCGCCGTAAAGGTCAAAACCTATGTCCGGGCCTGCGCCAGTATTGCCCAGTGCATTCTTGATGAACAAATTGATGAAGATGTGGGCACTCTGGTCATCGCCCGCCGCAAGACCAGCCGGTCAGAGGAATTCCTGTTCGGCAGCGTGTCCAATAAGATCATCCACTTAGCCAAAGACTGCGCCGTCTGGGTGGTGAATTAGAGTTGCGGGGTTGCGAGGTTCGTGTTACGAGTTTTTGACACCGGTTAGTGCATATTGGCCCGTGAGTATCGATGGCGTAAAAAGACGTGATAATTATATTTAGCTGTTATTGCTGTAAGTTAGTTGCTTCGATTAACGTAACATATATCAGCGGGACAGACTATTTTTGAGTGCATGACAAATTCTTACTGATATAATATTGCTGTATATAATCATGTTAATTTAGATTTGTATGCACTTCGTGCGTATGTTATATTTTTTCATTGCACAAATCCTTCAACCTGCTTCAATCGGCAATATCAATTCCCCCCGTATAAAGATTGAATCCCAGCCCCCGGTTTGTTCCACTCTCCAACTCGCTCCCCGCGCGTCGCCTGGATTCATTGGTTATCTTGCCTTCACCCGTTTTCTGGATCAGAGATCTCCAGTTCATCTACATCAGTCGGGAACTTTCCAAACTGATTAAAATCCTGGTGCGTCAGATGAGCATATCGTTCCGTTGATATGTTCCTGGCATTCCATGCAAAGTTGATGTGGTGATAAGCATGCTGCATCATGACCCAGAGTTCACCCTCATCGGAAATATCCCCTGTTCGAATGAGTGCTTCGATTCTCTCAAGCTCCTGGCGAGCTTCCGCAATGTTGCTTTTGATGATCGTCAAGTTCACTTGTCTGGCCTCGCAAGATAACGCGATTTTAACCGGCGCATCTTTTTGCGTCCGGTCCATGATTTTGTTGGGCGCTTCCAAACTAAATTCATAATTGCTCCCACCAATACATCAACTCTGCTATCATCTTTAGAATGAGCTTCACTCATGCCTTGATAGCTTTCTCTGAATCTTGCATCTTAGTATGCCGTTCCCGGGAATGCAAATGGATCTATCGAATCAAACCAACTGTCGGTTTTTTCATCGGCCTCATCTTCTGACATAGCTTCCACGAAACCAGCGCCCATGAGGCCACGCTTTGCCGCTTCTTCCTCTGCCAGACGAAGCTGTTCACGAAAAATGCACAGTTCATGTTCATGATGTAGTATATCCCGCATTTGACTTTCGTCTACCAGCGCCTCTTCATGTTCCCTAATTCGTTTCAGCAAGGTCCTAATAGCCTTTAGAACTTGCTTATTCGCCAGCCTCGCCAGCTGTTTGATAAACCCACAATGACCGATTAGTCCGTTTGGATCGAATGAGTTAACCGGATCATTCAGAACATATCCGTACAGGCTGTTATCGCCTCCCTTGAATAGGATGGGATCTTTTGCGGTCCACCTCCCCGTGGAGGCGTCGTAGTCCCTCGCCCCGAAGCGGGTGAGGCCGGAGTCGCGATCATAGATCCCCCCGGCGAAACCGAACGGCTGGAAGCCGGGGTTGGTGTCCCGGATGACGTTGCCGAATTCATCGTAGTCCATCTCCAGACGGTGGCGCCGGTGCTATCTATTTAGTCGGGATTGACGTAATACTGCGCTCCAGGGGTGAGCACGGCCACGGGTAGATCGCCCAGCCAGACGGTCTCCTGGATCATATTAGCCGACCCATGCTTTTCAACGGGCAATTCGGGATACGGAGGCAACGTACGCTTTGGTCCGATGAATCCAAAGCATATTATCGTGGCCCGACCCCTTTCGACTGAGAACTTACCATTGTCGGGTTATTTGAACAACCTATATAGAGCTTGGGCAATAATCAATGCAGGCAAAAGAGATATAGCGCAGAATATAAGGTTCCATGGTCGATGGAACAACTTGTAGCAGCATGCAAGACAGAGCATCGATACAATTTCCAAGGCTATACACCTTACCAGGATGTCCTCATAAAAAGGAGCACTGACAAATCCAAAAAACGCGCCAGCGAAAAGTGAGAGAATAGATAGTGTAACCATGGTCAGTTTCATCATAAGGCCTTATATGCATCGAGATGTTCTTACTATTTTGTGGGCAGTAACAGTTTCTGTTTTTCAATAACCTGTTGCCGAAGAAGATATTTTTACATCTTGTCTATTACTCACCCCTTATAGGTAAACCAGGCAGAGCCGATAATGTTACCGGTAAGGGGGTGCGCACGGCTTCAAATTGAACATGTCTGTAAATCGCGAGAATTTTGACTGAGAATACGACCTGCATGTGTTTAGTCCGTATAGTTTTCAGAATCTGCGTTCCATGACATTAATAGATCTTTGATCGCCACAGCATCTTGCTCTGGGGACGTTCTTAAATATGCTGGAATTTCACCTCCTTTGTCAATGTCCATATAAACATTCCCAAATATAGAATTATCTGTAATACCGAAGCTGAAGGAGTAATACTTCCCAAACGGATCGCCAATATTGATGCTCTGATGCCCTAAAGGCTCGGAACCTGAAGGACCTTCAATCCATATATCTAGCCCTCGTGGATCAACCCAATTAACCGGATCACTTAGGCAGTACCCATACAGGCTGGTATCGCCACCCCCGAATGAAGATGGGATCTTTTGCAGTCCACCTCCCCGTGGAGGCGTCGTAGTCCCTCGCTCCGAAGCGGGTGAGGCCGGAGTCGCGATCATAGATCCCCCCGGCGAAACCGAACGGCTGGAAGCCCTGGACGAGAGCCCCATTCACCTTCTTGCCGATCCGCCGGTTCGCCCCATCGGTAATGTAATCGAGCGTGGTTCCGCCCGGCAAGCCCACATGAACGAGATTGCCCAGCGCGTCGTACTGGTAGGTCGTGGTCCCGCTCCCGACGGTTTTGGCGAGGAGTTCTCCGTTTGCGGTGTAGGCGTAGGTAGTTCCCCCGTACTGGACCAGGCGGTCCTGGGCGTCGTATGTCCCGGTCGTCGTCGAGCCCGAGGAATTGGTGAAGCCGGTCCGGTTTCCATTGGCGTCGTACGCGTAACTAGAAATGACTCCGCCGTTTTTCTTGACCTGGCTGAGGCGCCCGGCCTGGTCGTAGGAGTAGTCGAATACATTTGTCGCACTGCCGACCGTCTCCGTCCTTTTCGTGATGCGGCCGAGGAGGTCCCTCATGTACTGAGCCGAGAAAAGGGCGCTCCCGTTGTAGGCAGCCGTGTAGCCCGCCGTTGCGCCGAAGCTGTCGTAGGTCCATGCGTCGGTCAGAGACCCGATGGCGGCGGAGGTGAGGAGCCCGTTTTGGCCGCTTCGGGTGAGGCTGAAGTCTCCCGCTTTCGTGAGCAGGCTGTCCGCGTCAAATTGGCGGGAAATGGAGTTGGAGCCGTTGACGCTGATCGCGCTCACGCGGAAGTCGTTGTCATAAGAGTATCCCACCCGGCCCGAGACGGCCCCGGTCCAGGTCCGGCTCGTCAGCAGAGACCCGTCGTAGGTGAGAGCCAGGCCCGTCCCACCGGACGTCGTCGCCAGGCTCCGCTCCCTCCGGCCCCTTCGCCACCGCAAGGCTCCCGAAAGCCCCGGGCGGGGGGTAATTTCCTCTTATGCTGCGCACACCAGCAACGAGTTGCGGGTGCCCAGCCCGCGAAAAAATGTGGACAAGAAAAGCTGTGCCCTACCTGGCTGTTTTTTCAGTTTTGTGAGCAGATTCCTTCGACACTCTAAAAGTATCCCCACTTACCAAGTATCCAGTCTTTCCATCGTTCATTCTTACTTTGTACACTTTATAATCTTTACCATAACTAACATCCAAGACTTTTCCTTCATCACCACTTTTTAGAATAGAAATAATCTCATTCGGTTGAGGATTAGTACTTGGGTAATTGAGTGGATATGGATTCTGTAATAAGTTGGTTGTTCCCTCAATATAAACAACGTAGTTATTAGTACATCCTACAATTAGAAGAACTAATGC
>JADFXK010000145.1 GCA_015233625.1 Deltaproteobacteria bacterium
CGTGAAATGTCTCCAGAAATGGAAAAGATCACTAAAGACAACGCCCGCAAACTGGCTCATCGCCTCAACCTCAAATTCCCTGAATGAATTGGCGAAGAGGGGCGGCAGCGGGTCGGGAGCAGAGGCGCCACCCTTTGACGCCAGATGAAACTTAACCGGGAGGCATTATGGGAATTTTAACCCTCAAATATTCGGACGACAGCATGGTGACCCTCATAAAGGGATTTCTGGCGACCTTGCCGCCCCATGCCGTTGAGATTGTCCCGGAATTATCGGAAGAGTGGGACCATATTCCGTATGCTTCGGATGAAGAACAGGCCGAGATTGAAGAATTGCTGAAAAATCCCGATTGCCATGTTTATCCTTTGAAAGTGAGCGTTACAATTGAATAATCATCTAAACGCATGAATGATTTTCCCCGGTTGGATATTTATTATTCCAAGGACTCCTTGAAGTTTTTGCGGGAAAACGGGCGCGTGATTACGAGAGAGCGAGTGGATAAGTTTGTCCTTTTAGCGGCGAAAAAGATTTTGCGGCGGGTGGATGTCAATATTGATGTGATTCAGTTAAAAGGTGAACCCAGAGGCACTTTTCGGATTAAGACCGGGAAGATACGGATTATTTTAAGGTTTAAAGCAGGCGCTGTTTATGTTGCCTTTGTGGATTTAATCGTGTTTCGCAAAGATGCCTACCGGTAATCAACTGAATCTTTAACACCTCCATCCCTTACCCTGCCTGATCCGGCTCACTTTTAAGAGGTGATCCGTCATATTTTCAGCGTTATGGTTTCTTCGGACGCCACAACATGACAATCCGGATTTTTCAAGAGTTCCTCGATCTCTTTTTGCTCCTCATCGGAAACCGGGGGAATGTACCACGGATCGCCTGCGATCAATTCATAGTCAGGCCCGACCTTCGCTCCCTCCAAATAATCTGCGTTCATCTGCCAAATCTGTGGATTCATTTCTGCCTTCATCGTCCGGATGGTTAGCCCTCGCTTACCTCGCGGCCGCCTTCTCCTCAGCCTTCGCGTCCGGGGCCTTATCCGTCGCTTTCTCTTCTCTCACCTGTTTCTCCAGCCCCCCCGCCCCTGCCATCTTCTCCGCCTCCACTACCCAGCCGCCGCCCATGGCCTGATACAGCTTCACGAACGAGGCCAGGACCGTGGCCTGCGTCTGGGTATAATTAAGCTTAGCCGGGAAGAACTGCTGTTCGGCTTCGAATAATGTGGTTTCAAAAATGCGATGGTTGCAGTCCGTTAAATATATCTTATCGAGAAGGTGTCATCATTACAAATCCGTCTCGAAGTAGCGATCATAGAAGACTTTGACCCCATTGCTTACAAGTAGGTCGGCCACCTTTTCGACATAAACTCTATTTTCGCTTGCATAGGAAAGTGCAATGTCATACTCAGGATGAGGTTCGACTTCATAAATGAAGCCAATGTAGTCTATATCCCAGCGCACCATATTTTCGATTTGGATCTGCACAGATTGAGATTGACGATTTTTCAATCTTTCCCATTTGACAGGCCATACATACACTGTTTGGCAATCTCTTATTTCATTCAGCTTTGGAAACTTAGGAAGAGGAGGTCTATAAAAATAATCATCATGCGTTGGTGGAATGTCTGCCAAACGAAATCTTTCAAATGGCGTATCATTAATAAGTATCTCAACTACCTGATTCTTTGTTGCTGTGTGGCACCCACCATAGTGCCTAAGACAAGCGATTAATAGGAAGCCATGGAGCCACTTATCCTCAGCTTCAAGATCGAGATCAAGGCGCCATCTAGCTACGGTCAGTTTATTTCTTAACATCGCTTCTGAATTTGCAGCCCCAAGAATCACAGTTGATGATGCCGAGAAGCTGCCTGGCGGGTGATTGCAAAGATTCATCTGAGTTGCTGCTACACCTTCTATTAACTGAGTATTGGCCCCCTGATCAAGAGTCTGTCGCCAAATCGGTTTCATTTTCTATGCCTCTCATTATTAGCGTTCCACCCAGCCTACGGCCCCAATGCTGTTAATTTAAAGGTGCGACGTTAGAATTTCTCGCTTCGCTCGATCAGAGGCTCACGGTTTGGTCGGCGTTTATTCCAGGGACATAAGCCACCCCTACCTCACGGCCGCCTTCTCCTTCTCCTCAGTCTTCGCGACCGGGGCCTTATCCGTCGATTTCTCCGCACTCGCCACCTTCTCCCCCGAAACAGTCGCGGCCCCCGCGGGCTTCTCCGTCATCTTCTCCGCTTCCAGCACCCAGCCGCCGCCCATGGCCTGATACAGCTTCACGAACGAGGCCAGCACCGAGGCCTGCGTCTGGGTATAATTGAGTTTGGCCGGAAAGAGCTGCTGTTCCGCATTGAGCACGTTGATGTAGGCCGCGTATCCGGCGTCGTATTGCAGGCGGGCGAAGTAGGAGTATTCCTTAAGCGCGGCCACCAGTCGGGCCTGGGCGGCCAGTTGCTCCACTGTCTTTTGCCGGGCGATGAGCGCGTTGTCCACGTCGGCAAAGGCATTCTGGATGGCGGCCTGGTAGCTCAGCAGAGCGGCCTGGTGGCCGGCTTCAGCCTGTTGGACCTGTCCGGCAATGGCCCCGGCGGTAAAGATCGGTCCGGTCAAAGACCCGGCGTAGCTCCAGACCCGGGCCGGTCCCTGAAACAAGTTGGACAGGTCGGCGCTGGCCGCGCCCACGCCCGCGGTGAGAGAGATGCTCGGAAAATATTGAGCCTTCGCCGCCCCGATCTGGGCATTGGCCGCGATCAGGGTCTGCTCCGACTGGCGGATATCCGGTCGCCGGGCCAGGAGCTCCGAGGGCAAGCCGGCCGGGATGTCGGGCAAAGTCATGGCGAAAATGGTCTTGCCCCGCGGGATGGGGGCCGGGTTGCGGCCCAGAAGGATGGAGATGGCGTTTTCGGTCTGGGCGATTTGTGATTCCAGTGGAGGAATGGCCGCCGCGGCCGTTTCGTATTGCGATTGCGCCTGGGCCACATTCAACTGGGGGACCTGGCCGTGTTTAAACTGCAGTTGGAATATCCTGAGAGACTCATTGTAAATAGCCAGGGAGTCTTTGGCCACCTGGAGCTGTTCGTCCAGGCCGCGCAGTTGCATGTAGGAGTAGGCCACCGAGGCCACCAGAGACAGAATGACTCCCCGGCGGGCCTCTTCAGAAGCCAGCAGATTGGCCCGGGCCGCCTCAGTCAGCCGGCGGATCCGGCCCCAGAGATCGATCTCCCAGTTGGCCCCGGCCAGGATTTGTAAGGACGTCTGGGGATTGGGGATGGAAGGGGACATGGGCACGGCATTAAGCTCGCTGCCCCGTTCCCGGGCCGCATTGGCACTGTAGTTGACCTGGGGGAAAAGAGGCGACCGGGTCTGCATCAGGACACCTGCGGCCTGTTCAATATTGGCTGCCGCGATCTGGACATTCTTGTTATTGGCCAGGGCCTCGGTGATCAGCCGATCCAGGACCGGATCCTGAAACTGCCGCCACCAGGTCGTGTTGGCCGTATCCTGAGCCTCTTTGGCCGCAAATCTAAAGGACTGGGGCGTATTCACGGCCGGCCGTTGATAATCGGGGCCGGTCATACAGCCGACCGGACAGCCGGCCAGCAACATGATCAGGGCGAGACAAATGAATCGGCGCATGTTAGTCACCTCTTGTTCTAGACGAGACGCGGCAGCGTGAAAGTCCGCCTTACCCTCTTTTCTCAGGATAATTAAGGTGTTAAATTGACCAGTTAAAGAATAAACATGTTAACCGGAGTTTGCTTTTTGAGGGCTTAGCTCCTGCAGGTACGAAACCAGTTCATGAACGTTGGTGTAGGGATTGTAGGTGCCCAAATCCTCGTCTATGCCCGCGGTCTCACGACTGGCGCAGACCTGCTTGGCGTGTTTAATGGCTGTTTCCAGCTTGTCTTTCAAGCTTAGGAAGATCTGAGTATTTCCCTTTGCATAATCAGGAATGAATTCTTCTAAATCGATAATTACTTTATCACAGATGGAGCCAAGGCGGTCGTAATAGTCTTTCTCGGTGCGCTTGAAATGGAGTAGAAGCCAGAATTCAAAACATGGCACTGATGTTATTGCACGAATTGAATGACCTTTTCCCAACTGCGCCCGGCGTATCGTGTCCACTGCCGCCTTATAGTCGCCATGCGTATCTCTGTCAAAAACACAAAATACTTTATTGTAATCCTTGGTTTTTTGAAATTCTTCAAGTGCCCGCTTAACCACGCTTCCTGGCGATGAACCGGCCGTGTCATCTATTATGACATTGGCGGTATTAAGTTTGAGATGTTTGATTAATACCTTAAAATAATTAGGCTCTGTCTTGGCACCTTCACAAACTATAAGCACCATATCGTAAGGCGCTCGTTTGGCCATCTCCCTCTTGTGGTCGTTTTCTCTACGAGCCTTGCGCTTATGAAATAATTGGTCATTCCCAGCCATTAGAAATTAACCTCACCGATATATGGCAAGGCTCCATACCGGCCTTGCAGGTAACCTTTGGCCAATGCCTCATTCTTACGCGGATGGAAATCGGAAAGCGAATAGAATCGGCTCGCGTTATGGTTGTCTTTTTCCACGAACCAGATCTGATCTCGGCGGAGGATGTCTGGATCGAGAATAGAAGTGTCGTGGGTGGCGAAAATTAACTGGCCATTGGCTTTGTTCGTCTCGGTGTTGTGAATCAAACTTAAAAGAAAGCGAACCAGGTGAGGGTGGAGGCTATTGTCTAATTCATCAACCACCAACACAAGTCCATCATTGAGAAGATCGAGCCAGGGAGCGGCATAGATGAAAAGCTTTTGGGTGCCGTCCGATTCATCCCCAAAAGAAAAAGAGACATCATCATCCGAATCAATCATGCGGTGAATGAATTTGGCCCGTTTAAAAGTATTTCCAATCGTCTCCTTCTTATAAAAGCTTTGAAGTTCCGGCGGCATGTCTGAAGGGATGTCCAAGTCCTCCGCCGTAAACCGCTTTTCCTCGATATCAATCCCGTCCACACTAATATCTGCATTCTTCATAAATCTTAGAATGCGTTCTTTGTCTTTTTCGTCCTGGCAACGATTAATGGTATGGATGGGGCTAAGAAGAATCCCATGGGGAATTATCGCCAGTTTTTCAAACCAGTCATAGACCGGCTTCAACTGTTTACTGTTGAGTTGTACGGCCGTAGACAGAAAAAGGGCGTTGGGCCGGGTGTTGTCTTGCCAGGTTCTTTTTGGCCCCAATAGTTTACTGCCAAAAGAATAGTCATCTTTTTCTGTTTCCGGGTTGAAAAAGCGTTCAAACCAGCGCTGGACGCGGCTTTTGGGATAAGCCAGCAGCCATTCGTGAGTTACCCGAGTGTCCGTACAGGCGAAACCATATTGATAGCGAATGCCGTCCTGGATAAAGAAGATTTCGAACTCACTGGGTTGATCGGGTCCATCGGAGTGAAGCCGGAATGGTTTGCGTCCGATAGACGCTCCTGTCTGGCGATCTTTGGACGAATTTAAAACAAAATCTTGCATAAAATCTAGGGCGGCAATCAAGTTGCTTTTCCCGGCGCCATTGGGGCCGTACATGACAACTGATTTCAATAACCGAGGCAGGCCCTTCACCGCAGTTTCAAAGGTGTTCTTCTCCAGCAGGTCCTTGACCGGCCCGGCCGTCATCTGCAGGACTTGCGTCTCCCAGATGGACAGAAAATTCTTTACACTGAACTCGATGAGCATAATGTCGTCCTTGAATGATTTTGGATACTCCAAATAGTGCGCAAAATGCACCTTTGATGATTTTAAAGCAAATTAATGCATAAAAAGTGCATTTTTGGCAACTAAATTCAACATAGCCCTCGGTCGTGTTCGAGTATGTTAATCCTACTCCTGTTCCAGGCGCGGCTGGGCCGTATGCGCGCCCCTCGGTTCGGGTTCAGGCGCGGGCCAGGCCGCCTTTTCCTTCTCCCGGCGTTCCTTTGCCTGTCAACCGTCGTCATCGGCAGGCGTTCTATGCTCAAGAGAATGCCAGATCCTCAAAATGATGATTGTCTGGCCATCCAGCCGATAGCGCATAATATAGCCACGTTTTCCAGACGGGATAAATAATTCGCGGTCTTGTCGACCTTCAAGCCGTTTGCCGAGGCCGGGATGTTTTATCAAGAGGCTGGCGGCTTGCTTTAGACTCTCGGCGGCTTGCTTAGCCTTATCCGGATTATGGGACTCGATGAAGTTACGTAACCGGACGGCAGCATCTCGGGCCGCCGGTGACCAGATCAGGGTTGTCATTCGGTCTCCGGGCATTGACCTTCCTGGTCCGTTCCCCAGGTATCCAGCCAGGCCGTCATAGCCTCGTTGCTCACAAACCGGCCGGTGCGTTGATATTCCTGCCAGGCGGCATCAGCTTCCCGGTTACGGGCTTCGATCGTCTCTTCTTTGTCGATATATTCCTTAATGGCCTCCCGCATCAGCCAGTGCATAGACCGCTGTTTGGCCACGCCCAGAGACTTCAATCGTTCCCGGGTTTCATTGTCCAGCTTAACACCCATTGTTGTGGTCATGGTCTCACCTCACGGAGTTGTTAGAGTTGCAACCATTATATACTCATAGCAACCCGAAAGCAAATATTGAGGCTCTGTTGTTCAGGGCCAAACAAATGAATCGACACATCTCAATCCTACTCCTGCTCTGGACGCGGCTGGGCCGTATGCGCGCCCATCGGTTCGTGTTCATCCGTGAGCCCGGGCGTCTTTTTCTTCTCCGAGCGGTCCTTCAGCTTATCGAAAATATAAAAGAATAGCGGAACAAAGAGCATAGCCAGGGTCGTCTCGCCGATCATACCGCCAATGATCCCGGTGCCGATGGAATGGCGGGCATTGGCTCCGGCCCCGGTGGCCAGGGCCAGGGGCAGCACCCCGAAGGCAAAGGCCAGCGAAGTCATGATGATCGGCCGCAGCCGTTGCTCACCGGCCTCAATGGTGGCATCCATCAGTGACTTGCCCTGCTTGCGCAGCTCCACAGCGAAAGAGACCCGCAAGATGGCGTTCTTGGCCCCCAACCCAATCAAGACCAGCAAACCGATCTGGAAATAGACATCGTTTTCCAGGCCGCGCAAATAATTGGCCGTCAGCGCCCCCAAGATGCCGAAGGGCACCGCAGTCATGACGGCGCCGGGTAACGTCCATGATTCATACTGGGCGGCCAGCACCAGGAAGACGATCACCAGGCCGAAAGCAAAGGCGATGGTGGAGGTGCCCCCCGATTTCTTTTCCTCAAAGGCCAGACCGGACCAGGCAAAGGTGTAATCACGGGGCAGGACTTCCCTGGCTACCTCTTCCATGGCCGCGATGGCCTGGCCGGTGCTGAAGCCGGGCGCGGAGTTGCCGTTGATCTTCGCCGCCGGAAACCCGTTGAAATGGGGCAGCAGGTCCGGCCCGCTGATCCACTTGGTCGTGACCAGGGCGGACAGAGGGACCATCTTGCCCTGGGTGGACCGGGTGGAGGGTCGGGGCAGGTCTTCCGGGTTTTGGCGGAATTGGGGTTCGGATTGGAGGATGACCCACCAGACCCGGCTGTATTGATAGAACTGGCTGACCGTCAGGGAGCCGAACTGGGCCTGAATGGCCGTGTAGACATCTTGGACCGGGACACTGAGCAGGTTGGCCTTTTCCCGGTTCACCTCGGCCCGTAACTCCTTAGAGTTGGCCCGAAAGGTGGTGATCAATCCGGTCAGTTCCGGGCGCTGCCGGGCCTTAGCCAGGAATTGCTGAGTCACGTCTTGTAATTTGCCCGCGTCGCCGGCACCGGTATCCTGAATCCAGAACTCGAAACCGCCGGTGCTGCCGATACCGGGGATGGACGGCGGGGCGACGGGAATGATCATGCCCTCCTTAATATCCCGGACGGTTTTGCGAACCCCGGCAATAGCCGTATCGGCGCTTTCCTGGCGGGCCTTCTGGGTCGTGGCGTAACGCTCCTCAAAAGGCTTGAGGGTCACGAAAAATGTGGCCGCATTGGTTTTGAATCCGTAGTCCAAAATACTGAATCCGGTGAACTGGACCCGGGCCTCCACGCCGGGGATCTTTTCCAGGACGGTGTCTACGCGGTCCGAGACGGCCTGGGTCCGGTCCAGGCTGGCCGCGTCCGGCATGGCGATTACGGTCATGAAATAGCCCTGGTCCTCATTGGGGACAAAGCTGGTCGGGATGACCTGGAACAGATGGACGAGCAACCAGATCAACCCGACCAGGAGCAGCAAGGCGATGAACGTCCATTTAATGACCAGGACCACGGTGTCGCCGAAGAGCTTGGTAATATGATCGACCCCGCGGTTGAACCAGGCGAAGAAACCGCGCTCCGGGGCCGCCGAATGCTTTAGCAGCAGGCCGCACATGGCCGGGGTCAGGGTTAAGGCCACGAACCCGGAAATGGCCACGGAAATGACGATGGTCACGGCGAATTGCTTGTAGAGTTGCCCGGTGGTGCCGGGGAGGAAGGCGGCCGGAATAAACACCGAGGCCATGACCAGGACGACCGCCACCAGGGAGGTGGAGATCTCCTCCATAGCCCGGAGGGTGGCCTCCTTGGGCGGGAGATGGTATAAGGCCATGTTCCGCTCCACATTCTCCACCACTACGATGGCGTCATCCACGACCATGCCGATGGCCAAAACCAGGCCGAACAAGGTCAGCAGGTTGATGGAGAAGCCCAGGGCCAACATCCCGGTAAAGGAGCTGACCAGGGCCACGACGATGGCCGCGGTGCAGATGATCGTGGTCCGGAAACTCTGGAGAAAGAAATACACCACCAGCACGACCAGGATGATGGCTTCGATCAGGGTCGTTTTGACCTCATCGATGGACAGCCGGACGAAATCCGTCGTATCCAGGGCCACGACATAGTCCACCCCGGCCGGAAAGCGCGGCTTTAGATCGGCCAGGGCCTGCCGGATGGCCTTGGACACGATCAGACCATTGGCCCCGGCCTGCTGATAGATGCATACATAGGTGGCCGGGATGCCGTTATACTTGGTTTGGGCGATGTACTGCCGCAGACCCACCTCGGCCCTGGCCACGTCTTTCAGGCGAACGATGGCGCTGCCGTCCTGGTTGGCCCGGAGGATGATGTTTTCGTACTCCGCGGGGTTGGTAAAGGGCCGCTGGGTGACCACCGGGAGGGTCAGTTCGACCGGTTCCTTATTGGGTTGCTGGCCGAGTTGGCCGGTCCCGAACAGGGCGTTCTGGTTGGCCACGGCTTGCTGGATGTCGCTGGTGGTGATGCCTAAGGAAGCCATCCGCTCCGGATTCATCCAGATCCGCATGGCCTGATCCGGCACGCCCATGATGGCGGCCTG